>NZ_JAEKDC010000009.1:0-224326 GCF_016405645.1 Pseudomonas sp. MF5691 | reverse complement strand
CCCAGTCACTCTTTCTGGCGGCTGACCCACCGCTATCGCAGGCAAGCCAGCTCCCACATTTGATTTGTGGCGGTACCAAAAATCTCTGCCCCAGTGAGCCCCCTGTGGGAGCGGGCTTGCCCGCGATAGCTATCTAACTATCAACGCTTCTCTAGCTTTTGGGGTAACGGCGCAAACAGCGCCTCGATATCCTCGTTGCCCAGCTTCCAGTCGCCCGTGGTGCGGCCATCCAGCACCCCCGCTGCCAGGTCTGACTTTTCTTGCTGCAGCGCCTGGATCTTCTCTTCCACGGTGCCCCGGGCAATCATCTTGTACACAAACACTGGCTTTTCCTGGCCGATGCGATACGCACGGTCAGTCGCCTGGTTTTCCGTGGCCGGGTTCCACCAGGGGTCGTAGTGGATCACGGTATCGGCTTCGGTCAGGTTAAGCCCCACGCCGCCCGCCTTGAGGCTGATCAGGAAGATCTGCAGCTTGCCACTCTGGAAGTCCTTGACCGGCGTGCGTCGGTCGCGGGTCTGGCCGGTCAGCAAGGCGTAGGCGACCCCGCGTTTTTTCAGCTCGAGCTCAATCAGGCTGAGCATCGAGGTGAACTGCGAGAACAGCAGGATCCTGCGCCCTTCGGCAAACAGTTCCTCGAGCATCTCCATCAGGCTGTCGAGCTTGCCGGAACTGCTGCCGCGTGCGGGCAGGGTGGCGTCGTTTACCAGGCGCAGATCGCAACAGACCTGGCGCAGCTTGAGCAGCGCTTCCAGAATGATGATCTGGCTGCGGGCCACGCCCTTGCGGGTGATCTCGTCGCGCACCTTCTTGTCCATGGCCAGGCGCATGGTTTCGTACACATCGCGCTGGGCTTCATTGAGATCGACCCAGTGAATGATCTCGGTCTTGGGCGGCAATTCAGTAGCCACCTGTTCCTTGGTACGGCGCAACAGGAACGGCTTGATCCGACCGTTGAGGTGTTGCAATCGCACGTCGCTGCCGCGTTTTTCGATGGGCACGCGGTAGTCACGGTTGAAGCTTTTTACATCGCCCAACCAACCCGGCAGCAGGAAGTGGAACAGCGACCACAGCTCGCCCAGGTGGTTTTCCAGGGGCGTGCCGCTCAGGCACAGGCGTTGGCGTGCATTCAGCTCGCGGGCGGCCTGGGCGGCCTTGCTGGTGGGGTTCTTGATGTACTGGGCTTCGTCGAGGATCAGCACATGCAGTGGCTGCACGGCCAGTTGTTCGATGTCTTTGGGCAGCAGGGCGTAGGTGGTCAGCAGCAGGTCGTAATCCTGCAACTGGGCGAAGTGTTTCTTGCGCCCGGCACCGTACAGTGCCAGCACCTTGAGCTGCGGGGTGAAGTGCGCCGCTTCGTCGAGCCAGTTGGGGATCAGGCTGGTAGGCATCACCACCATGCACGGCCGGTCCAGGCGCCCGGCGATTTTTTCGCTGAGAATATGCGCCAGGGTCTGCAGGGTTTTGCCCAGGCCCATGTCATCCGCGAGAATCCCGCCCACTTCCAGTTGGCGCAGGGACTGCATCCAGCTCAGGCCTTCGAGCTGGTAGGGGCGCAACGTGGCGTTGAGGCCCTCGGGGGCGGCGCAGGTGAAGTCCTTGATGTCGCGCAGGCGCTGGGCAAAGTTGCGGATCTGCTCGCCACCTTCCCATTGCAGCGGCAGGTCTTCCAGCGGGTTGAGGCGAATCGCGTCGGCCTTGGCCAGGCGCAAGGCGGTGGTGCCAGGCTCCTGCAGGTAGAACTCACCGAGGGTCGCCAGCACCGGTTTGAGCCGGCCGTAGGGCAGGGCGACTTGCAGCGGGCCGTGGCCACCGTTGGGCAGGCCGGGGATGTTCACCAGGATCAGTTCGTCGTCGCGGCGGCGCGCGAGCTTTTCCGGGTTGAGGATTTCGGTGTGGGAGCGCATCAGGTTCAGCAGGATCGGCAGCAGGCTCAGCCGTTCGCCGTTGACGATAATTCCCAACTCCAGGTCGAACCAGTCGCGCTCCGGCACTTCATCGACGCTGGCGTACCAGTCCTCGACCGGGCTCAGGTCGAAGCCGAAATCCTCGTCGATCTGCAGTTCCCAACCGGCAGCCCGCAGGCTTGGGGAGGCGTTGAGGGTGAAGTTCAGCCAGGCGCTGTCATTGACCATCTCAAACAGCTCGCCGGCGCTTTCCGGCAGGGCCTTGCTCTGGCGGGTGGCGATCTTGAAGCCCAGCAGGCGCAGGTGCTCGCGAAAGCCTTGCTCCACCTCGGGATGGCGCTTGATCCGCAGGCTCTGGGTTTCCTGGCGGACAACGATGTCGGCGTTTTTCTGGCCGCTGACATAGTTGCCCTGGTAATTGAATGACAGCGCCGCCCGGTGCTGGATATAGCGCTGCATCTTGCCGTTGCGTGGCTCAAAGGCGCTGAACTCGATGCTGGCCAGCCACAGCCGGGGAATCGGCTGCACATCCTCGAGCACCACTTGCGGCAGGACCACGCGGTTATCCAGCACGGCCTGCAGTTTCTCCAGCAGCTCGGCATCCTTGGCCGCCGCCGGGTAGGCCAGGGTTTCCTGGACCTGCAGCAGCACGGCCGCGATGTGTTTGCAATTGGTGTGCACGGGGCAGGTGCAACGGCTGTCCACCAGGATCAGGGTGCCTTTGGCCGATTCGCGCAGGGAGATGGTCTGGCGATACACATTGCCGCCCGAGCCTTCGCAACTGGCGATGATGGTGCTGTCGCCGGACTCGACAATCCTTACGCGGTTTTCCAGGGCGTAGCGCCGGCCGCGCTCCAGGCTTTGTTCCTTGAAGCGGTTGGCCCAGGACGGAGCCAGGGGTTTGGTCAGCGACGACGTCAGGGGCATGGCGCTGGATCAATCCGCCAGGCCGGGCGGCGGCGCGCTCGGTGGCTTGGCGGTAAGGGAGGTGATCTTGATCAGCAGGGCCAGGTGGCCAGCGTCCAGGTAATTGAGCTGGTTGTTCTTGGTGCGCACGTCCGGCTGGCTCAAGTGTTCGCTGGCAATCACGCTGCCGTTGTTGTCGAACTGGTTGAGCCAGAAGCTGGCGTCAATACGGGTAAAACGCCCCAATTGCAGGTCCAGTGTGCCCTGGATGGGGTATTGGCCAAACTGTTCCTGGCCGTCGGTGATTTTCACCTTCACCGGCTGCTCGCCCAGGTTCTGCTCCCAGGCTTTGTGCAGCAGCACGGTGTAGTCGCCATTGGCCTGGAGTTTCTCGACGATATTGTTCAGGCGCGGCGGGCTGATTTTCTCGATCCCTTGGCGTGGCGCCCCGGCGGCCCAGTCTTCCGGGGCCGGCCGACTATTGATCAGCGGCTCTGCATTCTGGCGGATCAGGATCATTTCCACCTGGTAGAGGCTGTCGGCAAACGCCGAAGGTGCGACTACCACCAACAACAGGCTCAGGATACGAAGCAGGCGCATGGGGCGTCCTTCAAGCAGGTTTCGGGATGAGGCGCTCAAACAGCGCCTCCAATGTATTAAAGCGCTCTTCTGCACGTTCCATCGGCACCATGAACTTGAACAGCGTAGCGCCTTCGAATTTGTAGCGGTTGGGCTGGCCCTGGATCAACTTGATCAGTACCAGCGGGTCTACCGGCGTCTGCGCTTCGAACTCGATACGCCCGCCCTGCGGCCCGGCGTCGACCTTCTTGATCCCCAGTTGCTCGGCCTGCAATTTGAGCAGGGTCAGGCGCACCAGGTTCTTGGTCGGCTCCGGCAACAGGCCGAAGCGGTCGATCATCTCCACTTGCAGGTCCTTGAGACCTTCTTCGTCAGTGGCCGAGGCGATGCGCTTGTACAGGATCAGGCGTGCATGCACATCCGGCAGGTAGTCCTCGGGAATCAATGCCGGCAGACGCAGGTTGATTTCCGGCCCGCCGCCCAGGGGCTGGTCGAGGTTCGGTTGTTCGCCCTTGCGGATGGCCTTCACCGCGCGCTCAAGCATTTCCATATAGAGGGTAAAGCCCACGGCCTGGATCTGCCCGCTCTGGCCGTCGCCCAGCAGTTCGCCGGCGCCACGGATTTCCAGGTCGTTGGTGGCCAGCACAAAGCCCGCACCCAGGTCCTGGGTGTTGGCGATGGCTTCCAGGCGCTTTTCCGCATCGCCGGTAATTTGCTGGCGCGGTGGTGTCAGCAGGTAGGCGTAGGCCTGGTGGTGACTGCGGCCGACCCGGCCACGCAACTGATGCAACTGCGCCAGGCCGAACTTGTCGGCGCGCTCGATGATAATGGTGTTGGCGCTCGGCACGTCGATGCCGGTCTCGATAATGGTCGAGGCGATCAGCACGTTGAAGCGCTTGTGGTAGAAGTCGCTCATCACCTGTTCGAGTTCACGTTCGCGCATCTGCCCGTGGCCGATGCCGATCCGCGCTTCCGGCACCAGTTCGGCGAGGTCGGCGGCGCATTTCTCGATGGTTTTCACATCGTTGTGCAGGTAGTAGACCTGGCCGCCGCGCAGCAACTCGCGCAGCAGGGCTTCCTTGATCGTGCTGTTGTTCTGCTCCATGACGAAGGTGCGCACCGACAGGCGTCGTGCCGGCGGCGTGGCGATGATCGACAGGTCGCGCATGCCCGACACCGCCATGTTCAGCGTGCGCGGGATCGGTGTGGCGGTCAGGGTCAGGATATCGACCTCGCTGCGCAGGGCCTTGAGCTGCTCCTTCTGGCGTACGCCAAAGCGGTGCTCTTCGTCGATGATCACCAGGCCCAGGTTCTTGATCTTCACATCGTCCGACAGCAGCTTGTGGGTACCGATCACGATGTCGATCTTGCCTTCGGCCAGGTCGGCCACGGCTGCGTTGACTTCCTTGGCGGACTTGAAGCGGCTCATCACCTCTACGGTCACCGGCCAATCGGCAAAGCGGTCGCGAAAACTGTTGTAGTGCTGCTGGGCGAGCAGGGTGGTCGGCACCAGGATTGCCACCTGGCGGCCGCCATGCACCGCGATAAACGCGGCGCGCATCGCCACTTCGGTCTTGCCAAAGCCCACGTCACCGCAGACCAGGCGGTCCATGGGCTTGGGCGCGAGCATATCGGCGCGCACGGCGTCGATGGTGGTTTGCTGGTCCGGGGTTTCTTCGAAGGCGAAGCCGGCGCTGAACGTGGCGTAGTCGGCCTTCGGGTCGGCGAACGCATAGCCTTCGCGGGCCGCGCGGCGAGCATAGATGTCCAGCAGTTCGGCGGCTACGTCGCGCACCTGCTCGGCGGCCTTGCGCTTGGCCTTCTGCCAGGTCTCGGAACCCAGGCGGTGCAACGGCGCCAGGGCGTCGTCGCTGCCTGTGTAGCGCGCGATCAGGTGCAGGTTGGCCACTGGCACATAGAGCTTGGCGCCCTCGGCGTATTCCATGGTGAGGAATTCGGCTGCCTGGTTGTCGATCTCCAGGGTCTGCAGGCCCAGGTAGCGTCCCACGCCGTGGTCGATATGCACCACCGGCGCGCCTTCGCGCAGTTCGGTGAGGTTCTTGATCACCGCGTCGTTGTTGGCGTCGGCACGTTTTTCCCGGCGCCGGCGCTGCATCACGCGTTGGCCGAACAGCGGGCTCTCGGCAATCAGTGCCAGGGCCGGATCATCCAGTTGCAGGCCTTCGTTCAGCGGCGCAATGGTGATCGCCAGGCGGTCCTTGCCGGCGACAAAGTCCGGCCAGCTGTCGACGGTTTTTGGTCGCAGCTTCAGACGTTCCAGCAACTCCAGTAGCACTTCGCGGCGCCCGGCGGATTCGGCGGTAAACAGCACGCGGCCGGGGAAGTCGCCGAGGAAGTCGGACAACGCTTGCAGCGGCTGGCTGGCCTTGGCCTCGATGGCCAGGTTGGGCAGGGTTTGGGCGGGGAAGCGTTCGCGGCCGACGCCGGCTTCCACATCCTGTTGGCTGGCGACCACCCGTGGCCAGTTCTTCAGGCGGGCGAAGCAGTCCTCTACCGGCAGGAACAGCTCGGCAGGCGGCAATAAAGGCCGGGATGGATCGACGCGGCGTTCTTCATAACGGTTGCGTACGTCGTTCCAGAAGTTTTCCGCCGCCTGTTCGATGCCCGGCAGCGAGAACACCTGAGTGTCCTGGGGCAGGTAATCGAACAGGGTCGAGGTTTCGTCGAAGAACAGCGGCAGGTAGTACTCGATACCGGCGGGGGTAATCCCGCTGCTCAAGTCCTGGAAGATCGGGCAACGACGGAAGTCCACGTCAAAGCGTTCGCGAAAGCGCGCCTTGAAGCGTGTGACGGCGTCTTTTTGCAGGGGGAATTCCCTGGCCGGCAGCAGCTTGATCGACTGTACTTTGTCGATGGAGCGCTGGTTTTCCGGGTCGAAGGTGCGCAGGGTCTCGATTTCGTCGTCGAACAGGTCGATGCGGTAGGGCAGTTTGCTGCCCATCGGGAACAGGTCGATCAGCGCGCCACGCACGGCGAACTCGCCATGCTCGTACACCGTATCGACGCAGCGGTAGCCGCTGGCTTCCA
The DNA here is from genome assembly GCF_016405645.1 of Pseudomonas sp. MF5691. Lineage (NCBI taxonomy): Bacteria > Pseudomonadati > Pseudomonadota > Gammaproteobacteria > Pseudomonadales > Pseudomonadaceae > Pseudomonas > Pseudomonas sp. MF5691. The sequence continues at coordinate 217,886 of NZ_JAEKDC010000009.1, read as the reverse complement.
GGCGCGTGCGCATCTGCTCCACGTCGAGTTTCTGGCCGATATCCAGCACCAGGCTGCTGCCCAGCAGGAACTTGGTCGGCGCCAGGCGGTGCAGGGCCGTGGTGATCGGCACCACCAGCACACCGTGGGCCAGTTCCGGCAAGCGGTACAGGCTGGCGATGCGCTGGGAGATGATGTCCTGGTGCGGCGAGAACAAGTCGTAGGGCAGGGTTTCCCAGTCCGGGAAATGCAGCACCGGCAAATCGGGGGCAAAGAAACTCAGCTCCTGCTCCAACCGTTCGGCGCTTTGGCTGTCGGCGGTCAATAGCAGGGTAAAGCGCTTGGCTGCACTGGCAGCCTCGGCAATGGCCAGGCTCAGGGCGGCACCGGGCAGATTGCTCCAATGCTGTTTACCTGCCTCGGCAGGGAGTAGCGGTAGACGCAGGACGGGCACGGACGTTTGAGCTCCAGCGTTGCGACAAAGTCGGTAATTGTAACGGCCCGGAGTGCCGCCTGTCAGTTGCTGACTGTGCCTATTACGGTTTGTAGGAAATGTAGTGGCTAAGACAAACAATGCGCGGTTTTGACTCAAAATGTAGTGCCAAAATGTACGTATGTTTCGGAGGGTTACGGACAAGTGGCCCGACGCTTTCACCAGGGGGTGCGCTGGAAGCCGCGTATTTACTGGCCTGTAGCGCGGCGAAAATTATGTGCAAGGGCTTTTGTTGCGTGGCGCGCATTGCTCCGGGGGCGGTCGGGCGGCATAATGTAGCCCCTTTTTTCAGCCCCTACATGTGGAAGGTTCCCGTGACTCAGAAGCCCGACCAGTGTCTTGGTGAATGGATCGACCGTGAAGCACTCGCAGAAGCGATGATCCCGCTTATCGGTCAGCTGTACCGCAATAACAATGTGGTGAGCTCGATCTATGGCCGCAGCCTGATCAACCAATCAGTCATCGCGATTCTCAAGGCTCATCGCTTTGCTCGCCATCGTTCTTCGGACGATAGCGAACTCTCCGTCCACGAAACATTCCCTCTGCTTAAAGCCATGAGCGAGCTCAAGCTCGGCGCGGCTTCGGTGGACCTGGGCAAGTTGGCGTTCAAATTCCGCGCTCAAGGCAATGGCCGCAGCGCCGAGCAGTTCGTGCGTGAAGAACTGGCCGACGTGGTTGGCCAGCAAAACGCCGCATCCCGTAAAGGCACCGACGTGGTGTTGTACGGCTTCGGTCGTATCGGCCGTCTGCTGGCACGCATCCTGATCGAAAAAACCGGCGGTGGCGACGGCCTGCGCCTGCGGGCCATTGTCGTGCGCAAAGGCGCCGAAAATGACCTGACCAAGCGCGCCAGCCTCTTGCGCCGCGACTCGGTACACGGTTCGTTCAATGGCACCATCACCGTTGACGAAGAAAACAACACCATCACCGCCAACGGTAACCTGATCCAGGTGATCTACGCGAAGAACCCGACCGAGGTGGATTACACCCAGTACGGCATCCAGAACGCCTTGCTGGTGGACAACACCGGCGTATGGCGTGATGCCGACGGCCTGGGCCAGCACCTGGCCTGCCCGGGTATCGACCGCGTTGTGTTGACGGCGCCTGGCAAGGGCAAGCTGAAGAACATCGTTCACGGCATCAACCACAACGAAATCACCGCTGACGACAAGATCGTGTCCGCCGCTTCCTGCACCACCAACGCCATCGTGCCGGTGCTCAAGGCTGTGAATGACAAGTTCGGCATCATCAACGGTCACGTCGAAACCGTTCACTCGTACACCAACGACCAGAACCTGATCGACAACTTCCACAAGGGCGATCGCCGTGGCCGTAGCGCCGCGCTGAACATGGTGATCACCGAGACCGGTGCTGCCACCGCTGCTGCCAAGGCCCTGCCTGAGCTGGCCGGCAAGCTGACCGGTAACGCGATCCGTGTACCCACGCCGAACGTGTCGATGGCCATTCTCAACCTCAACCTTGAGAAAGCCGCCACCCGTGAAGAGATGAACGAGTACCTGCGCTACATGGCGCTGCACTCCGATCTGCATAAGCAAATCGACTTCGTCAATTCCCAGGAAGTGGTGTCCACCGACTTCGTTGGCTCGCGCCACGCCGGTGTGGTCGATGCTGAAGCGACCATCACCCAGGATAACCGCGTTGTACTGTACGTCTGGTACGACAACGAGTTCGGTTACAGCTGCCAGGTGGTGCGCGTGATGGAAGACATGGCTGGGGTCAACCCGCCAGCGTTTCCGCGCTAAGCGTTAGCGGTAAATGAAAAAGCCCCGACTGGTTCGGGGCTTTTTTGTGGCTGGGGGGTTTGTGTTGGGTGTGAAGGCCTCATCGCGGGCAAGCCCGCTCCCACAGTTTGATTTGCGAATACATTCAAATGTGTGGGCGGGCTTGTCGGGCCGCCGCATCGCCGCGATAGCGATCTATCAGGCCCCACCGACTACCGAAGCCTGCGCAGTGCGCAGTTCGTGCCGATTCCCCTTGAACAGCACCAGGGTCGCCACCAGCCCCAGCACCGCCGCGCCACTGAGCCAGATCCCCGGCGCAGCCTTGTTATCCAGCACATGGATCAGGTAGGTACAGGCGGCCGGGGTAAAGCCGCCAAAGGTTGCGGTCGCCAGGCTGTAGGCCAATGAAAAGCCTGTGGTGCGTACTTCCACTGGCATGATTTCGGTCAGCGCAACGACCATGGCGCCGTTGTACGAGCCGTACAGGAATGACAGCCATAACTCGACGAGCAGCAGGTGGCTGAAGCTCGGATTGGCCACCAGCCATGACAGGGCCGGGTACGCCGTGAGGATTGCCAGAATAGTCGCCCCCAGCAGCAAGGGCTTGCGACCCACCTTGTCAGACACCGCGCCCATCACGGGTAGCCAAAAGAAGTTCGACAGACCGATGCACACGGTCACCAGCAACGCATCCAGGTCCGACAGGTGCAGCTCGGCCTTGCCGAAGGTCGGTGTGTAGGCGGTGATCAGGTAGAACGACACGGTCGTCATCACCACCAGCGCCATACCTGCCAGGACGATGCCGAAATTCTGGCCGATGGAGCGGATGATTTCCTGCAGGGTAGGGCGATGTTTACGTGCCTGGAATTCCGGGGTTTCCTCCAGGGAGCGGCGAATCACGAAGATCACCGGCACGATCAGGCAGCCGATCAGGAACGGCACGCGCCAGCCCCATTCACCCATTTCCTCGGGGCTCAGCCAGTGGTTCAGGCCCACGCCCAGCAGGCCGGCGAAGACCACGGCGGCTTGTTGGCTGGCGGACTGCCAACTGACGAAGAAACCTTTACGTCCCGGCGTGGCGATCTCCGCCAGGTACACCGAGACCCCGCCCAGTTCGACACCTGCGGAGAAGCCTTGCAGCAATCGGCCAAACAGCACGATCAGCGGCGCGGCCACCCCGAGGGTGGCGTAGCCGGGCACGCAGGCGATCAGCACGGTGCCGGCGGCCATCATGGCCAGGGTGATCACCAGGCCTTTTTTACGGCCATGGCGGTCGATGTAGGCACCGAGGAAAATTGCCCCCAGCGGACGCATCAGGAACCCGGCACCGAAGGTCGCCAGGGACAACATCAGGGACGCGAAGGCGCTGTCGGCAGGGAAGAAGGTCTTGGCAATGGCCGTGGCGTAGAAGCCGTAGACCATGAAGTCGAACATTTCGAGAAAGTTACCGCTGACAACGCGAAAGATCGCCTTGCCTTTGCCCGTGGTGTTGGACATGTCATTTACTCAACTGGCTATCTTGTTGGAAATCCCTGGTCGTCGTTCTTCCTTGCTGCAAGGTCTGGGCGCTGGCTGGCGCCCAAGAGTTTTGTAACCATATGTGTATCCGTGTGGGCGAGCAACAAAAACCGTTAGCAAGCTGGCTATTTGTCATGAAGCAACCCGCGTCAGGCGACGACATGCCGCATAATGGCCAGCCCCGGAAATGTGCTTGAGTGCGGCTTCATTGGGTTTTCAGCAGCGATAAGGTTGTGTGGCTTATGGGCGGTTTGCGATGCGCGATGGTGGGTGCTGTGTTGGCGATCTTGGCGGGCTGCGGCGGCGATGAGCCCCTGGAGGCGTTTGGCGGCCCGACCATGGGCAGCACTTATTCAATCAAATATGTCCGTACCCCCGGGAAGCCGGCGGCCAATGATGTGCAGCCGCAGGTCGAGCGCATCCTTGCCGAGGTCGACCGACAGCTGTCGACCTATCGCAGCGATTCCGATATCGAGGGCTTCAATGACTTGCCGGCCAACCGCTGCCAGCCGATGCCCGAGTCGATCCTGCAGTTGGTACGCACGGGCGAGCAGCTGTCCCAGGCCAGTGGCGGCGCTTTTGACCTGACCGTCGAGCCACTGCTCAACCTGTGGGGCTTCGGACCTCAGGCGCGGCAGGTAAAAGTCCCGGATCCCATGACGCTGGCCTTGGCGCGCCAGCGCGTCGGTCATCAGCACTTGCGCATCGACGGTCACCAGTTGTGCAAGGACGCGGCGGTGCAAGTGGACTTCAACAGCATCGCCGCCGGCTACACGGTGGACCGGATCGCCGAGCGGCTAGGGCAGTTGGGCATTCACCGGTATCTGGTCGAAGTGACTGGCGAGCTCAAGGCTGCCGGGCGCAAACCCGATGGCACGCCCTGGCGTGTGGCCCTGGAGGAGCCCCGCGATGACCGGCAGGTGGCTGAGCGCGTGATCGTGGTGGACGGCTTCGGCGTGTCTACTTCAGGTGACTATCGCAATTATTTCCAGCAGGATGGTCGCCGCTATTCCCACACCCTCGATGCCCGTAGCGGGGCGCCGATCACCCATCACCTGGCGTCGGTCACGGTACTGGAGCCTTCGGCGCTTATGGCGGACGGCTTGTCGACCTTGCTCCTGGTACTGGGGCCCGACGAGGGCTGGGACTATGCAGAAAAACAGCGGATCGCGGCATTTTTTGTGATGCGTGAGGGGGATGCTTTCGTCACACGCAGCAACAAAGCGTTCGAACAACTGACGGCGGTCAAGCCGTAATCAATACTGTGTAGTAAAGGCAAAACTGGCCTACGACGCGACCAAGGGTTAATGTGCGCGGCGTTGAGCCTTATATAGACTGTGCCCCGGCTCACACACCTGAGCCTATTTGATCCTTCATGACCGCTGGCCGCGGCATGATTTAGCCAGGCGCCCAACCGTGCGTCCTGGCCTGTTCTGAGGAGTACGCATGGCTGTCTACAACTACGACGTGGTGGTACTGGGTTCCGGCCCAGCTGGAGAAGGTGCGGCGATGAACGCCGCCAAAGCAGGACGCAAGGTGGCGATGGTCGATAGCCGTCGTCAGGTCGGCGGTAACTGCACCCACCTGGGCACCATCCCGTCCAAGGCCTTGCGTCACTCGGTGCGCCAGATCATGCAGTTCAACACCAACCCGATGTTCCGGGCCATTGGTGAGCCGCGCTGGTTCTCGTTCCCGGATGTACTGAAAAGCGCCGAGAAAGTCATTTCCAAACAAGTCGCCTCGCGTACCGGCTACTACGCCCGTAACCGCGTCGACCTGTTCTTCGGCACCGGCAGCTTCGCCGACGAGCAAACCGTCGAAGTGGTCTGCGCCAATGGCGTGGTCGAGAAGCTGGTGGCCAAGCACATCATCATCGCCACCGGTTCGCGTCCGTATCGCCCGGCCGATATCGACTTCCACCACCCGCGTATCTACGATAGCGACACGATCCTCAGCCTGGGCCACACCCCGCGCAAACTGATCATCTACGGCGCCGGCGTGATCGGCTGTGAATACGCCTCGATCTTCAGCGGCCTGGGTGTACTGGTGGAGCTGGTGGACAACCGTGACCAGTTGCTGAGCTTCCTCGACTCGGAAATTTCCCAGGCGTTGAGCTATCACTTCAGCAACAACAACATCACCGTGCGCCACAACGAGGAATACGACCGCGTTGAAGGCCTGGACAACGGTGTGATCCTGCACCTCAAGTCCGGCAAGAAGATCAAGGCCGATGCCTTGCTCTGGTGCAACGGCCGTACGGGTAACACCGACAAGCTGGGCATGGAAAACATCGGGGTCAAGGTCAACAGCCGTGGCCAGATCGAGGTGGATGAGAACTACCGCACCTGCGTCACCAATATCTATGGTGCCGGCGATGTGATCGGCTGGCCGAGCCTGGCCAGTGCCGCCCACGACCAGGGCCGTTCGGCGGCTGGCAGCATTGTCGACAACGGCAGCTGGCGCTACGTCAACGATGTGCCGACCGGGATCTACACCATTCCCGAGATCAGCTCCATCGGCAAGAACGAGCACGAGTTGACCAAGGCCAAGGTGCCTTACGAAGTGGGCAAGGCGTTCTTCAAGAGCATGGCGCGTGCGCAGATCGCCGGCGAGCCGCAAGGCATGCTGAAGATCCTGTTCCACCGCGAGACCCTGGAAGTGCTCGGCGTGCATTGCTTCGGCTACCAGGCCTCGGAGATCGTGCACATTGGCCAGGCGATCATGAGCCAGCCAGGTGATCTCAATACCCTTAAGTATTTTGTGAACACCACGTTCAACTACCCGACCATGGCTGAAGCCTATCGGGTAGCGGCCTACGACGGCCTTAACCGGCTTTTTTGAGCGGCTCCGGCCGGTGGCCTGAGCCGGCCGGGGAGACCGATTTCAGTAATTCCCGAGAGTGGCAGTGGCCAAACCGGGAAAGTCTGTAATCAGGCTATCTACGCCGAAGTCGGCGAGCCTGCGCATCAGTGCAGGTTCGTTGACTGTCCACACGGACACGTGCAAGCCCTGGCGCTGGGCTTTTTCCAGTCGCTCGGGAGTGCACAACGTCCAGTTCAACGCCAAATACTCACAGCCATAGTTCTGCGCGACCTTCAGCGGGTCGAGCCAGGCGTATTCGGCCACCAGTCCACGGGACAGGTCCGGCGTCAGCTCCAGGGCGGCTTTCAACACTTCCCGCGAGCTTGAAGTCACGGTGACCTTGTCCAGCAGGCCAAAGCGCTGGGCCATTTCCCGGATCGCCAGCACGGTGGTCGCGGCGCGGGTGCGCGAGGCGCTTTTGACTTCCAGTTGCCAGTGGTCGAAGTCGCACTGCTCAAACAGTTCTTCCAGGCGCGGGATCGGGCAAGGGGTGACCCAGCCTGGGCCGCCTTTGCGTGCGTCCATCTTCACCAGGTCGGCGGCGACGTACTCCACCACCTTGCCGCGTCGGTCTGCGGTGCGCTTCAAGGTCGGGTCGTGGATCACCATCAACTCGCCGTCCATGGACAGGTGCAAGTCCAGTTCGCAACGGCGCACGCCGTGCTTGAGGCATTGCTGGAAGCTGGTCAGGGTGTTTTCCGGTGCTTCGCCTTTAGCGCCGCGGTGGCCATAAATCAGGGTCACAGTTGCTCCTTTTCGCCAGGTGTCTGGCTGGATAAATACGAAATCAGGTGTCTTGGCCGTCGCTTTGTTCCCGGGCCAGGCGCCGTTCCTGGGCCTGTTTTTGCAAAATATAGCGAGCCAGCAACTGGCGCTGGGCGTCAGTCATGGATTCGAATTCGGTACCGATGTCAAAACTGTCGCCCTTGGGATCGCAATGGGTGACCTTGGCCCGCAACAGCAGGCCCAGCGCCTGGGGCATCAGCACCAGCTTGACCGCCAGGTGGCTGCCGGGCGCGAGTGCCGTGGGGTGTTGGAAGTCGATGCCACCTTCGGAAATGATCACCGGCTGCGGCGCGCCGATCTCGCCCAGCAGGCTTTGCGCCATGACCTGGCTGAGCAAATCCATGCGTTTGTTCTGCACTTTGAGGAAGGCGGCGAGGGTGCGGTCGCGCTCGCCGAGCTGGCGCAGCAGGTGTTGGGACTCGAATTCGCTCAGGTGCAGTTCACTGAGCAGGTTGAACAGCGGGGAATCATCCAGCAACACTTCCTTGCTCGCCGCTTGCGGGGCCGACAGGCTTTTGATTTGGAGTGCGATCATGTCGTCGATACGGTAGTATTCGCGGCGATCTTCTTCATCTAATGTCGTCATGGCGAACCCCAGGTAACGGTAATGGTCTGAGTGTAAAGCTGCTTACCAGACCCCGCCACCGGGACGTCTTCTTTTCCTCCGAACAAGCCCCGACATGTTCAGACCTCTCTTCGTATTTATCGGCACGCGTTATACCCGTGCAAAGCGTCGCAATCATTTTGTGTCGTTCATTTCCCTGACCTCCATGATCGGACTCGCCCTGGGCGTCGTCGTAATGATCGTGGTGCTATCGGTGATGAATGGCTTCGATCATGAGATGCGCACCCGCGTGCTGGGCATGGTGCCCCACGCGACCATCGAGTCCGGCGAGCCCCTGGGCGACTGGCAAGGCCTGGCCGACAAGGTCAAGCAGAACCCCAAGGTGCTGGCTGTCGCGCCATTTACCCAGATGCAGGGGCTGTTGACCAACAATGGCAAGGTGCAGAAAGTCCTGCTCAATGCCATCGACCCGGCACAGGAGCGCAAGGTCTCGATCATTGATCAGTTCATGCAGCAGGGCCAGCTCGATGCCCTGTCGCCTGGCAGCTTCGGGATCGTGATCGGCGACCGCGCGGCGGCGAAGCTCGGCGTGGCCATTGGCGACAAGCTGACCTTCGTCGCCCCGGAAGTCACCGTGACCCCGGCGGGCATGTTCCCGCGCATGAAGCGCTTTACCGTGGTTGGCATCTTTCATGTCGGCGCCGGCGAAATCGACGGCTTCCTCGGCCTGACCAACCTTACCGACCTGGCCCGCCTGCATCGCTGGAAGCCGGACCAGGTGCAGGGCCTGCGCCTGAAGTTCAACGACCTGTTCGAGGCGCCACGCGGGGCCTGGGAAATCGCCCAGCATCTGGGTGAAAGCCAGTACTACGCCCGTGACTGGACCCGTACCCACGGCAACCTGTACCAGGCGATCCGCATGGAAAAGGCCATGATTGGCCTGTTGCTGTTGCTGATTGTCGCGGTGGCCGCCTTCAACATCATCTCCACCCTGGTGATGGTGGTGAACGACAAGAAGGGCGATATCGCCATCCTGCGCACCCTGGGCGCCACGCCGGGGCAGATCATGGCGATCTTTATGGTCCAGGGCACGGTGATCGGCGTGGTCGGCACCTTGATCGGTACGGCCGTGGGGATCTTCGCCGCGCTGAACGTCAGTGCTGCCATCGCCGGCGTCGAAACCCTGATCGGCCACAAGTTTCTCAACGCCGACGTCTACTTCATCGACTATTTGCCGTCCCAGGTGCAGAGCCAGGATGTGTTGATGGTCGGCGGCGCCGCGTTGGTCCTGAGTTTCCTTGCCACCCTATATCCAGCCTGGCGCGCGGCACGTACCCAGCCGGCGCAGGCTTTACGTTATGAGTGAATCGGGCATGAGTGAAAAAGCAATCCTGAGCTGCCGCAACCTGGGCAAATCCTACGAGGAAGGCCCGGAATCGGTAGTGGTGCTGTCCAACCTGCAACTGGAACTGCATCCGGGCGAGCGCGTGGCGATCGTCGGCAGTTCCGGCTCCGGCAAAAGTACCTTGCTCAACCTGCTGGGCGGCCTTGATACGCCGTCCCAGGGCAGCGTATGGCTGGCCGGTGAAGAACTCTCGGCGTTGAACGAGAAGGCCCGTGGCCAGTTGCGCAACCGCTCCCTGGGCTTTGTGTACCAGTTCCACCACTTGCTGCCAGAGTTCACTGCCCTGGAAAACGTGTGCATGCCGCTGTTGATCGGCAAGACCGCGATCCCGGAGGCGCGTCAGCGTGCTACGGCGCTGCTGGAGCGCGTCGGCCTGGGGCATCGCCTGGAGCATAAGCCGGCAGAGCTGTCTGGCGGCGAGCGCCAGCGTGTGGCGATTGCCCGTGCCCTGGTGAACAACCCAGGCCTGGTGATGCTCGATGAGCCGACCGGCAACCTCGATTCCCACACTGCCCAGGGCATCAAGGACTTGATGCTGGAGCTGAGCACCCAGATGCGCACCGCGTTCCTGGTGGTGACCCATGACATGAGCATGGCCCGGCAGATGGACCGTGTGTTGCACCTGCAGGAAGGTCATCTGGTCGCCATCTGACCTGTTTCAGCCCGGGCATTCGTGCCTGGGTTTTCTATTTTTTCAACGGTGCCCGCGAATGTTCAGACCGTTATCGATTTTTATCGGCACGCGCTATACCCGCGCCAAGCGCCGCAACCGTTTTGTCTCGTTTATCTCGATGACCTCGATGATCGGCCTCGCCCTGGGCGTGCTGGCGATGATCGTGGTGTTGTCGGTGATGAATGGCTTCCAGCGGGAAATGAGCTCGCGCATTCTGGGCATGGTGCCGCATGCCACCATCGTCGGCGTCAACCCGATCAGCGACTGGCAGCCCGTGGCCGCCGCCGCTCTGAAAAACCCCGAAGTGACCGCCGCCGTGCCGTTTACCGAGATGGAAGGCATGCTGTCCTATAAGGGCTCGATGCAGCCGATCCAGATCAGCGGGATCGACCCGGCCCAGGAAGGCAAGGTGTCGATCGTCACCCAGCATATCGTCCAGGGCAACCTGGAAAACCTGCAGCCGGGTGAGTTCGGCGTGGTGATCGGTGAAATCACCGCGCGCCGTTTCCGCTTGAATGTGGGGGACAAGCTGACCTTGATCGTCCCGGAAATCAGCACTGCGCCCGGCGGCATCACCCCGCGTATGCAGCGTTTGAACGTGGTGGGGGTGTTCAAGGTGGGTGCCGAGCTGGATGGCTCGATGGCGCTGATCCACGTCGCCGATGCCGCGCAAATGCTGCATTGGCAGCCGAACCAGGTGCAAAGCGTGCGCCTGGCGGTCAAAGATCTGTACGCGGCGCCGAAAGTGTCGGCGGACATTGCCGGCAGCCTGGGCGCCGCCTACAAGGCCGATGACTGGACCCACACCCAGGGCAGCCTGTTCAGTGCAATGAAGATGGAAAAGACCATGATCGGCCTGCTGTTGCTGATGATCGTCGCCGTCGCCGCGTTCAATATCATCGCCACGCTGATCATGGTGGTGAACGACAAGGGCGCGGACATCGCGATCCTGCGCACCATCGGCGCCACGCCACGGCAGATCATGGCGATCTTCATGGTCCAGGGCACGGTGATCGGTATCGTCGGCACCCTGATTGGCGGCGTGCTGGGAGTGATTGCCGCGCTCAACGTCAGTGAGCTGGTGGGCTGGATGGAGCGCGTGACCGGGCAGCATATCTTCAGTTCGGACGTGTACTTTGTCAGCAACCTGCCTTCGGAGCTGCAAGGTGGCGATGTGTTGCTGATTTGCGGCGCGGGGTTTGTGTTGAGCTTTCTGGCGACGATCTACCCGGCGTATCGGGCGGCGAAGATTGAGCCGGCGCATGCCCTGAGATATTCGTAGGTCTTGAGATCGCTATCGCAGGCAAGCCAGCTCCCACATTTGACGGTGTTCGCAAATCAACATGTGGGAGCGGGCTTGCCCGCGATGAGGCCCGCCCAGCTTGCCTCAAACCCCCTGCTGCAGCTCAATCACAAACCGCGTCCACCCCGGTTGTGACTCACAGAAAATCCTCCCCCCGTGTGCCTGCACAATCGACTGGGTAATCGCCAACCCTAGCCCAGCATGCTCACTGCTGCCTTCATGGCGTGCCGGATCCACGCGGTAGAACCGGTCAAACAGCTTGGGCAGTAATCCCTGGGGAATCCCGGTGCCGGTGTTTTCCACGCTCAGCGTCACGCCCTGGGCGTTTTCGCTGATCCTCACCCGTACTTCGCCGCCCGGCGGGGTAAAGCGCACAGCGTTGTCCAATAGATTGGAACAAGCACGGCGCAGCATGCTGCGGTCACCGACGGTACTGGCGCTGCCGTCGCGCAGCAGGTTGACCTGGGCGTCCTCGGCCAACGGCGCGAAGAACTCCAGCAAGGCATCCACCTCGTCGGCCAGGGCCAGGGGCTCGCGCCTGGGGTTCAGCAAGCCGTGATCGGCCTTGGCCAGGTACAGCATGTCATTGACCAGTTGGGCCATCCATTGCAGCTCTTCCAGATTGCTGTGCAGCGCTTCGCGGTAGTCCTCCAGCGGCCGGGGCTGGGTGAGGATCACCTGGGTCTGGGTCAGCAGGTTGGATAGCGGCGTGCGCAGCTCGTGGGCGATATCGGCAGAGAACGCCGACAGCCGCTGGAACGCGTCGTCGAGGCGGCTGAACATGGCGTTGAAGGCCTGGGCCAGTTCCGCCAGTTCGGCGGGCATCTGTTCTTCGGGCAGGCGCTGGGTCAGGGAGTGGGCGCGCACGCGGCTGGCCACTTCAGTCATTCGCCGCAACGGACGCAACCCGCTGCGTGCGGCCCAGGCGCCGAGAAGCGCGGTGGCCAGGGCGGACAGGCCAACCGTCAGCCAGATCAGGTGCTGCATGCGCTGCAGAAAGTGTTGGTGATGGGTGATGTCCAGCATCAGGACCAACTGCGCGGAGCCGGGCTGCTCGGGATTCAACGGCGCGTTGTACACCCGGTAGCTGGTGCCGGCGCTTTGCAGGCTGTGCAGGCCGGGCGCAGTGGGCAGGTCATTTGGGATGCGCAGCGCGCTGTCAAACCAGCGCTGGCCGTCGGCGGCATTGATGCGCACCGACAGGTCGGGTTGATGGCTCAGCTCGTCTTTCAATGCGGCGATGCGTGGGGCGAACAGCGCCGGGGTGTCGGCGCCTTGCAGGGCGCTGCGCAGGGTCATCAGCTTGCTGTCGAGCAATTGCTGGTCCAGCTCGAGGAAGTGTTTCTCGCTGGCCTGGTTGAACAACACGCCCGCCAGCAGCGAGACCACGGCGGTGCAGCCGGCAAACAACAGGGCCAGGCGGCTGGCCAGGGACAGGCGCTTGATCAACTGAACCGCTCCTCCAGCACATAACCCATGCCGCGCACGGTGTGGATCAGCTTGTTGGGAAAGCTGTCATCTATCTTCAGGCGCAGGCGGCGGATAGCCACTTCGATGATATTGGTGTCGCTGTCGAAGTTCATGTCCCAGACCTGGGAGGCAATCAACGACTTGGGCAGCACTTCGCCCTGGCGGCGCAGGAGCAGCTCCAGCAGGGCGAACTCCTTGGCGGTCAGGTCGATGCGCTGGCCGCTGCGATCCACGCGTCGGCGGATCAGGTCCAGGCGCAGGTCGGCCAGGTGCAGGCTGGTTTCCTGGGGGGTGCTGCTGCCTCGGCGTAACAGGCTGCGCACCCGGGCCAACAGCTCAGAGAACGCGAATGGCTTGACCAGATAGTCGTCGGCCCCCAGCTCGAGGCCGTGGACCCGATCTTCGACCGCATCCCGCGCAGTCAGGAACAACACCGGAATCTCCAGGCCGGCGCTGCGCACCGCCTGCAGGATCTGCCAGCCGGTGCGGCCAGGGAGCATCACGTCGAGGATCAGCAAATCGTAGTCGCCCGTCAGCGCCAGGTGCTGGCCGGTGGTGCCGTCGGCCACCAGTTCGGTATTGAACCCGGCTTCGGCCAGGCCCTGGCGCAGGTAGTGGCCGGTTTTGGGTTGGTCTTCGACGATCAGCAGTTTCATAGGCAACTCATGGCAACGGGTAGCAGCAGGCTTTATACCGTGTGCGCCGTGGTGCTGGCGCAACCTGACAAAGTTGTAATCTAACAGTCAGCTGACTGGCAGCGACGCATTACTAGAGTGTCCCACAAGCGGATCCCGTACCTTTGGAGAATGAACATGTTATCGCGCAAAGCCTGGTGGTTGGTGGGTTGTCTGATGATGCTGAGCGCTGCGGCGCTGGCCGATGGTGCGCACACTTTCGCCTTTGGCGAGGCTGCCCCGGCGACCAAGGCCACGCGGACTGTAGAAGTGCTGCTGCAGGATATTTCCTTTGCTCCTACATCCCTGGATGTAAAAGCCGGCGAGACGGTGCGCTTTGTGCTGGTCAACAAGGGCCAGTTGCTGCATGAGTTCAACCTGGGGGACGCAGCCATGCATGCCGATCACCAGAAGGAAATGCTCAAAATGCAGGCCAACGGCATGTTGACCAGCACCGGCATGGGCCAGATGGATCACGCGGCAATGGGTCATGGTGACATGGGCAGCATGAAGCATGACGATCCCAACAGCGTGCTGGTGGAGCCGGGCAAGACCGCCGAATTGACCTGGACCTTCAGCAAGGCTGGGGCCCTGGAGTTTGCCTGCAACCTCCCCGGGCATTATCAGGCGGGGATGGTCGGCAAGCTGAACGTCAGCCAGTAAACCTCGGGCTCAAAGGCGGGGGCAAAGGCTGGTAGACTGGCGGGGTTTATTTAGCCAGGTTTCCGCCATGCATCCCGCAGCCGAACATTCGCCGCTGGGCAAGTCCAGTGAATACATCTCCACTTACACCCCTTCATTGCTGTTTCCCATTCCTCGCGCCGCCAAATGGGCCGAGCTGGGCCTCACCACCGAGACGCTGCCCTACAAGGGCGTGGACTTCTGGAACTGCTTTGAATTGTCCTGGCTGCTGCCGTCTGGCAAGCCGGTGGTGGCCATCGGTGAGTTCAGCATCCCGGCCGACTCGCCGAACATCATCGAATCGAAATCCTTCAAGCTCTACCTCAACTCGCTGAACCAGACGCCGTTTGCCGATGGGCCAAGCCTTGAGGCGACCCTGCGTGCCGATCTGAGCGCGGCGGCCGGCAAACCGGTGGGCGTGCGCATCCGTAGCCTGGCCGAAGTGGAAGACGAAGGCGTGGTGCGCCTGCCGGGCGTGTGCATTGATGACTTGGATATCAGTGTCAGCAACTACGAGCATCCGCGCCCGGAACTGCTGCGCTGTGATGATTCCCGTGTGGTGGAGGAGAGCGTGCACAGCCATCTGCTCAAATCCAACTGCCCGGTGACCAGTCAGCCGGACTGGGGCAGCGTCGCGGTGGAATATCGCGGCGCGGCGCTGGACCATGCGAGCCTTCTGGCGTACCTGGTGAGTTTCCGCCAGCACTCGGACTTTCATGAGCAGTGCGTGGAGCGGATCTTTCTCGACCTGCAACGGTTGCTCAAGCCTGAGAAGTTGACGGTTTATGCGCGGTATGTGCGACGGGGTGGGTTGGATATCAACCCGTATCGCAGCACTGAGGATGTACAGTTCCAGAACCTGCGCCTGGCCCGACAGTAAGCTTCACACCCGGCAAATGTGGGAGCGGGCTTGCTCGCGATAGCGGTGTTTCAGTCAATATCTTCGGTGACTGACACTCCGTTATCGCGAGCAAGCCCGCTCCCACATTGGGTTTTGTACCTGGCTCGGGTTGGGATTAAATCCCCATATTGCCCAAGGCCACCACAATATTGCGCAATGTCCCGGCAATGCCCGGATGGTCCAATTCGAAACGTTCGACTGCCAGGTTCACATCATCGGAGATGCTCGGCGGCTGGGTCGCAGGTTCCAGTTCCAGTTGCACTTCAAATTTGGCAATCAATGCTTCCAGCGCTTCGCGTTTTTCCAGCGGCAGAGGCGGCTCCTGGTTCAATTGCTCGCGCAGGATGTTGACCTGTTCTTGCAGTTTTTCGCGGGCAGGCATGGCGTTCTTCCTTTTATCAATAGGCACTGGCATAGACCACGGCACGCCGAGAAAGGTCTACGGTATGACCTGTAGATTAATCCACTGGCGGCGACTGTGCATGATCTTGATCAGGGCTTCTCGCCTTTGAGCCGGCGCAGGCTGATGTCCGCCAGGCAGGTGCCCAGTTCACCCAGATGATCAATCACCGAGTGCACGCCGAGGCCGTACAGCGCGACGGTAGCTTTGGCGCGTTTGTGTTCGCGCGCCTGTTCGCTCAGGGCTTGCCATTGGCTGGGGGGCAGCCCGCACAGTGAGCCGCAGGACGCCAGGCCAATGGTCCAGAGCCCGGCGTTGAGCCCGGCTTGCAGCAGCCGGGGCTCGCCGCTGACCAGTACGCAGCCATCCAGGCGCTGGATGTTCAGGTCCATCAAGGCTTGCCAGCAGGCATGGGGCGCCGGCCAGGGTGCGGTCGCAGGGCGGGTGCCTTGGATCCAGTCCGGCAGGGCTGCGGCCAACGGCGTGGTGACGGTGGGGGGCAGCTCATCCAGCCAGGCGCAAGGGGTGCCTTGACCGTTGAGCCATTGCAGGATGTTCAGGGCGCCAGGGGTGGCCAGGGCTTCGCCGGTGGGGATGGTGTCTGCGTGGGCCATGGAACCGAAGTCCACCAGGCAGCCACTGAGGCCAAAGAGTACGGCGGTCAAGGATGGGGCGTTGTCTGCAGCGATCTGGGGGTGGGGCATTGGGACGTCCCTGAAAATAGCTGTGACGCTATCGGAAGCCCATGACAAGCAGATGACACCTGATCTTGGATGTAGGAGTTTTGTATATTTGCTGAATGACAATTCCGTCAAGCTGCCTAATCTTACACTTCCGTCATATACTGCCGTCTTATTCAGGGCATAGCGCCCATGACAGATCATTCAAGGAGTTCAAGCTATGCGCTGGAGCCAGTGTCTTGCTCAACTATCGGTATGTGCCAGTGTGTTGCTGGTGCCTTTCGCCGCCCAGGCTGCGGAAGACGATCCATGGGAAAGCATCAACCGCCCGATTTTCACCTTCAACGACACCGTTGATACCTACGCCCTCAAGCCATTGGCGCAAGGCTATCAGTTCATTACCCCGCAATTTGTCGAAGACGGTATCCACAACTTCTTCCGCAACATTGGTGATGTGGGCAACCTGGCCAACAATGTGCTGCAACTCAAGCCATATCAGGCGGGTGTCGATACCGCGCGTTTGCTGGTCAACACCACGTTTGGCGTGCTCGGCGTCATCGACGTAGGCACCAAAATGGGGCTGCAACGCAGCGACGAAGACTTCGGCCAGACCCTCGGCTACTGGGGCGTGGGGAGCGGTCCGTACGTGATGCTGCCGCTGTTGGGCCCAAGCACCTTGCGTGATGCACCGTCCAAGTACGTCGACAGCTACACGGAACCGTACCGCTACATGAGCGATATCCCTACACGCAACAGCGCCATGGGCCTGGATATCGTCGATACCCGTGCGAGTCTGCTGTCGGCTGAAAAGCTGATCAATGGCGACAAATACACCTTTATCCGCAATGCCTACCTGCAGAACCGTGAGTTCAAGGTCAAAGATGGCAAGGTAGTGGATGACTTTTAAGGTTAACCCTTGAATGGAAAAGGCGGCCTTCGAGGCCGCCTTTTTTGTGTGCATTAATTTCAGTACATCTTGAGGATTTTCAGGCCCAGGTGTTGGTCGTCACCTTCTTTCCTGGCCCAGACTACCTCGGTGTCCGCCTCCAGGCCTTTAAGCGCGGCGTGCTCTGAGTCAATACGCACCTTCAGTTGGTCGCCCACGTTGAACGGGTGCTGGGCCTGAACCTGCATGCCAGAGCTGGAGAGGTCCAGGCAGACGCCGGCAATCTCTTGCCCGGCATGGATCAACGACACGCCGGCATCCACACGCATGCGGATGAAATCGCGCTTTTCTGCATAGTCACGTTCATTTGCGCTCATAGCTTTCATCCTTCCATTGCGTTGTGGTTTTGCCTGTTCTTATAACTCCCGGTGATTTGCGATGTAAAGACGTCCAGCGACCATCGGCATGAGCTTGAAACCCCTGGCGGATGGGAGTACCGTCTGCGCCTTAGAAGGGCACCTCTGCTTTACCTTTGTGCGTGAGCCAAAAGCTCACCTTTTGTAGGACAGAGAGGCTAGAAAGCGAATCCAGTAGTGCGAGCCGGGCCATTGCCTGACTGCCTACGCCAACCTAATTCTGGCGCCGTTTGCCCACATGCAAAAAACCAGTGCCACGCTGCTGATAATCGATGACGACGAAGTAGTGCGCGCGAGCCTCGCGGCCTATTTGGAAGACAGTGGCTTCAGCGTCCTGCAGGCCGGCAATGGTCTTCAGGGTCTCCAGGTGTTCGAGCGTGACCAGCCCGACCTGGTGATCTGCGACCTGCGTATGCCCCAGATGGGCGGCCTTGAGCTGATCCGCCAGGTAACCGAGCTTGCTCCGCAGACGCCGGTGATTGTCGTGTCCGGTGCCGGGGTGATGAACGACGCCGTGGAAGCCTTGCGCCTGGGTGCTGCCGATTACCTGATCAAGCCCCTGGAAGATCTGGCCGTACTGGAGCACTCGGTGCGCCGGGCGCTGGATCGTGCCCGCCTGCTGCTGGAAAACCAGCGCTACCGCGAGAAGCTCGAAACCGCCAACCGTGAACTCGAAGCCAGCCTCAACCTGCTCCAGGAAGACCAGAACGCCGGTCGCCAGGTGCAGATGAACATGCTGCCGGTGAGCCCCTGGAGCATCGACGAGTTCCAGTTCGCCCACCAGATCATCCCGTCGCTGTACCTGTCGGGGGATTTTGTCGACTACTTCCGCGTGGATGAGCGCCGGGTCGCGTTCTACCTGGCCGATGTCTCCGGGCACGGCGCATCCTCTGCATTCGTGACCGTGTTGTTGAAGTTCATGACCACACGGCTGTTGTTCGAATCCAAGCGCAACGGCACCTTGCCGGAGTTCACTCCCTCGCAAGTGCTGGGCCACATCAACCGGGGCCTGATCAGCTGCAAGCTGGGCAAGCACGTGACGATGGTGGGCGGCGTGATTGATGAAGAAACCGGTCTGTTGACCTACAGCATTGGCGGTCACCTGCCATTGCCGGTTTTATACACTCCAGACAGTGTGCGTTATCTGGAAGGGCGCGGTCTGCCGGTTGGCTTGTTCAATGAAGCCACCTATGAAGACCACATCCTGGAGCTGCCACCGGCCTTCAGCCTGACGCTGATGTCTGATGGCATCCTGGACCTTCTTCCAGAGCCTACACTCAAAGAGAAAGAAGCCGCCTTGCCCCAACGGGTCAGGTCGGCGGGCGGCAGCCTGGATGGCCTGCGGCAGGTTTTTGGATTGGCCACGCTAGGGGAGATGCCGGATGATATCGCCCTATTGGTGTTGAGCAGGAATCTTTGATGAGTACCGGAAGAATCCAATTCGCCGAGCAAGACGGGACCTTCGTCCTGAAGTTTGTCGGTGAAGTGCGCCTGACCCTGTGTTCGGCGCTGGATGCAACGATTGAGCGGATTTTCACAGCCTTGAATTTCTCGGCGATCGTGATCGATCTGACCGAAACCCGCAGCATCGATAGCACCACCCTTGGGCTGTTGGCCAAGTTGTCCATTCTGTCGCGGCAGAAGGTCGGACTGCTGCCGACCGTGGTCACCACCCACGAAGACATCACCCGGCTCTTGCAGTCGATGGGTTTCGACCAGGTGTTCAACATCGTTGACCGCCCGATCCCCTGCCCGGAATGCCTGACCGACTTGCCTTCCCAGGACCAGTCCGAGGAAGTGGTGCGGCTCAAGGTGCTAGAGGCGCACAAGATCCTGATGGGCCTGAACGAGTCCAACCGCGAAGCGTTTCACGACCTGGTCAACGCCCTGGAGCGTCACTGACCTCGCTGTGAGCACGGTGAACATGTGGGACCTGGCTAGCCTGCGATAGCGCCAGCCCAACCAACACAAATTGAGCTACAAAAAAGGGCGGCATCCCAACGGATGCCGCCCTTTTTGCCGCGCTCGCTTTTTACAGCTTGGCGCTCAACAACGCTTCCAGCTTCTCCTGGTCCCGAGCAAACTGACGAATGCCCTCTGCCAGCTTCTCAGTGGCCATCGCGTCCTCGTTGGACTCCCAACGGAACTGCGCCTCTGTCATATGCACACGGGGTTCACCGGCATGGCCTGGCGCCAACTTGCGCTCCAGCTTGCCATTGTCGGCCGCCAGCTTCTCCAGCAAGTCCGGGCTGATGGTCAGGCGGTCGCAACCGGCCAACTCTTCGATCTGGCTCAGGTTGCGGAAGCTCGCGCCCATCACCACCGTTTTGTAGTCATTGGCCTTGTAGTAGTTGTAGATGCGGGTTACCGACTGCACACCAGGATCATCGGCACCGGTGTAGTCGTTGCCATTGGCCTTTTTGTACCAGTCGTAGATACGACCGACAAACGGCGAAATCAGGAACACCCCGGCTTCAGCGCAGGCTACGGCCTGGGCGAAGGAGAACAACAGGGTCAGGTTGGTCTGGATGCCTTCTTTCTCCAGTTGCTCGGCGGCACGAATACCTTCCCAGGTGGACGCGATCTTGATCAGCACGCGGTCGCGGCCAATACCTGCCTTTTCGTACAGGTCGATCAGACGATGCGCACGCTTGAGTACCGCGTCCGTGTCGAACGACAGCCGCGCATCCACCTCGGTGGAGATGCGCCCTGGCACCACCTTGAGGATCTCCTGGCCCACAGCCACCGCAAAACGGTCACTGGCCAGGCCGACATCGCCGTTGCAATCCTGCACGCAGGCGTCCAGCAGCTTGGCGTAAGCCGGAATGGACGCGGCTTTGAGCAAAAGGGAAGGGTTGGTGGTGGCATCCTGCGGCTTGACGCGAGCGATAGCTTCAAAATCGCCAGTGTCGGCAACTACAGTGGTGAATTGCTTGAGTTGTTCCAGTTTGGAAGTCATGGGCGTGCTCTGTCCTATGGGTCTGATGACATTACCCGAGGGCCGATAGCCGCTCAAGGGCGCAAACGCGTTCGATCGTTTGCGAGGGCAATAACCTGAAAACAGTCGTTTGAATGACCGACCGTGCTGCTAGATAGGAGGGCAAAATCGCTATCAGGTTCAACCAGCAACGCGATCAGAATGTGGGAGCGAGCTTGCCCACGATAGCGATGGACCCGTCGCCGCTCCGTCAACGGCCTTCCAGCAACGCTCCGGCCTGATCCAACAACGCCAACGGATCCGCGGCCTTGTGAATATCCACCGACAACAACTGCCGAAACCTGCGCGCCCCCGGAAACCCGGTGCCCAACCCCAACACGTGCCGCGTAATGTGATGCATCGCGCCACCGGTGGCCAGGTGCTCGGCGATATACGGCCGCAACTGCGCCAACGCCTCGGCCCGACTGATCACCGGCGCCGTACTGCCAAACAACTGCTGATCCACCTCTGCCAGCAAATACGGATTGTGATAAGCCTCACGCCCGAGCATCACCCCATCAAACACCTGCAGATGCTCTGCGCATTGCTCCAGCGTCTTGATCCCGCCATTGAGAATAATCTCCAGCTCGGCAAAATCGCGCTTCAATTGCGCCGCCACGTCATAACGCAGCGGCGGAATGTCCCGATTCTCCTTGGGCGACAACCCCTCCAGAATCGCAATCCGCGCATGCACGGTAAAACTGGTGCAACCGGCATCCTTCACCTGCCCGACGAAATCACACAACTGGGCATAACTGTCCCGGCCATTGATCCCGATGCGATGCTTCACCGTCACCGGAATCGACACCGCATCCCGCATCGCCTTGACACAATCCGCCACCAGGGCAGGGTGCCCCATCAGGCACGCGCCGATCATATTATTCTGCACCCGGTCGCTGGGGCAGCCGACGTTCAGGTTCACCTCGTCGTAACCGGCGGCCTCAGCCATGCGTGCGCACGCGGCCAGGTCGGCTGGAACACTGCCGCCCAGTTGGAGGGCGAGAGGATGCTCGGCTTCATTGTGACGCAGGAAGCGTTCATGGTCGCCGTGGAGAATGGCGCCGGTGGTGACCATTTCGGTGTAGAGCAGGGCGTGCTTGGAGAGCAGGCGTAGGAAGTATCTGCAATGACGGTCAGTCCAGTCCATCATCGGGGCGACGGAGAAGCGACGGGAGAAAGCTTGTGGTGGAGCTGTGTGCTGGGGCATGAGGATCTGAGGTGAGCTTTGCGAAGGGGAGGCAGTTTAACAGGAATGGGTTGGTGGGGATGGGGGAGCTTCTTTGGGAGGGATTGTTGTGTTAAATAAATCTGTCCCCTTTCCAGAAGTCGTCGATACAACTACCACCGCCTCCACCACGCCTTCTGAGCAACCACCTCAGGCTCCAGCGAGGCGATCTTAGAGCCTGCAATCTTTATCGGTGCGACGTCCATACCATCGAATCTACCTAGACCCAGAGGGGGGCTTTCTGCTTGTAGAAAACGAGTGGTTTCTGCTGAAGCCACCGCATGCAGTAACGACGAAGGCGATATATTCCGACTCAAGACGTGAATGCCGCTCTCTGGATCATGCAGACTACTTGCGTCGGTGCCTTCTACGCCATCTATCAGAAGCGGCTGGATCATGACCGTCCCAAGCTCATAGGTGATATCCAGATCACCGCAAACGCAACGCAGCCTTTGCAGTTCACCATTCGACGATACGCATACAAAATCCAGCCCGTCGTCATCCGTGCAAAAGCTGCAAACGTGTAATTGAAGGTTTTTGCTTAGCGCTAAATTCACATTCAGGAAAGCTCTCTTGAAGTAGTCGGCTAGCTGAGCATCCTTAAGCACTTTGTATATCCGCGATAGCGCTGCCAATTCTTGAGGGAGCTCAAGCGGTACATCCTTGATGGGTGGCATAGACGTAAAGGGCCATTTCCGTTCTTCGCCAGCCTTGAACGTGTCTAAGTAGAACGACGTGGCGTTTTCATCCTGGTGTAATGACCAACCAATGCTCATCGGCAAAGTAGAAAGTGGTTCTAACTCCGGCTTCACATTCATCGCGTGAGCAACGACAAGGGACCCCATTTTTTAGATCCTTCAGGTACAGGGCTGAATCGCTCCAAGCATAGTCGATACTTGAGAGTGTGCTATCGGCCGATTGCCGCCAGTCATGAGGGGCTGGGCGTCAATGATTGGAAGTAGTGCTGGTACCCAAGTGGTACGCAGCTTTCAGATCGGCACTGTAGGGCAAGGAATACGTAGCCTACAGAATTAGCAGTTCCAATCCATCACCGAAAAGGCTGATGTTTTGCGCTCGTGACCGGCAGCACTCTGGGCCCAAAGCTGCCTATCAGGAAAGCCACTGAACCGATTCCGAAATGCCAATAATTCAACAAAAAGTTGATAGATCAACGAGTGGTTGATATTTTCGTCGCCTTCGATAATCACTTGAAGGCACCCATGAAGGTCTCTGAAGCCTCACCAGCCGAGCGACAGCTGATTCTTGACGTGCTTCATAGCACCCTCAAAATGCTCAGTAATGCGCTAGGACTTCATACGGAAATTGTGTTGCATGACCTGACCAACCCCGAGCGATCCATTCTTGCTATCGCCAATGGTCATGTTACTGGAAGAAGGGAGGGCGGTTCATTGTTGGGAGGCCCGCGCCAGGACGCGGGGTTTATCGCCGTCAGGCGTGCGATGGAGGATCACTCAGGCACCGATCCTGTATTGGTAGAGAATTACCCTACAGTTGCGCCTGACGGTCGCCCGCTGCGCAGTTCCACTGTGGTGTATCGCGACAGCAGCGGGCAACCTTTTGCTAGTCTTTGCATCAATGCCGACTTGAGCGGTATTGCTGCTGCCCACGCCTTGCTCGGAGGGCTTCTGGGCCTGGAAGGCGCTCCAGAGTCACGTGGCGATGAGCCGAGAGATATGGAGCAGATGATGGCGGAAATCATACAGGTTGCTTGTCCCGGCGGTGCCGTACGGATGAAAAAACTTCAAAAACTTGAAGCGGTGCGGCAGATGCAAGATCGCGGGATATTCATTGTCAAAGGCGGGATTGAGAAAGCCGCTGCCGCGCTCGGCGTTACCCGATACACCATCTACAACTACCTGGAGCAGATCCGGGCTACAGAAAATGTTGGCAGGCAGGAATGACCAGAATGCAACTCGATATTTTCCAGGTGGACGCTTTTTCCTCTGAGACTTTCGGCGGCAACCCGGCGGCGGTCTGTCCGCTGGAGGTCTGGCTGCCTGATGCGACGCTGCAACAGATCGCAGCAGAGAACAACTTGTCCGAAACCGCGTATTTGGTGCGCAACGGTGAGGTGTTCGAGCTGCGCTGGTTCACCCCCACGGTGGAAGTCGACCTTTGCGGCCACGCCACCCTGGCGGCGGCCTGGGTACTATTTGAACAGCTTGGGGAAAGCAGGGATATGCTGCGCTTTTCCACCCGCAGCGGTGAATTGCGAGTGCGCCGCGAAGGCGGGCGCCTGGCCATGGACTTCCCGGCCAAACAGCCGGAAGCCGTAGCTGTCCCGCCAGGCCTGCTGCAAGCCTTGGGCCTGAAACAGGTCGATGCGCTTTATCGAACAGACGATTACCTAGTGGTGGTCGAGGATGAAGCCATCGTTGCAGGCCTCAATCCCGATTTCGTAGCTCTGTCTGCGTTCGACGTGCGGGGTGTCGCTGTAACCGCGCCGAGTCGTAACTTCGACTTTGTCTCTCGCTGGTTCGGGCCTCGGGTTGGGGTGAACGAAGACCCGGTCACCGGCTCGGCCCACACCTCACTAGCGCCATACTGGGCCAAGCGCTTAGGTAAGCGCAGTCTGAGAGCCGAGCAAGGTGGGGCACGCAAGGGCCAGTTGCACTGCGAAGTCCTGGACAGCGACCGAGTCATTATCAGCGGCCACGGGGCGCTCTACCTGCGGGGCACGATCTATATTTAACGCCAGCTCATTCGGGCGAACTTGCTCAACAGAGGAGTGAGCGCCCCTGCGGCGCTCATACTTCTGCGACCACACTTCGAAAGTGTCTTCTGTAAATTTAACAGAGCAGCAAAGGTCAACGAACGGCCGAAAAACCACTCGCTGTGGTGAGTAGGTTCTCCGGTGGCGATCGTGCGTGAGTTCAGGCGAAGGGAAACTCCGACTTTTTCAACACAATCGACCCATAACAGCCCTTCGCAAAGCGCAGCTTTCGCCATTACTTTTCGTGCAGAGCCTAGGGCTCTATACGGGCAAGGACCGTGCAGGGCTACTCGCAAAGGCCCGAGAGATTGGTCTGTTGAGGTACGCGCGGCCCTGAAGGAGGGACGGTGCGCCCGAAGCTCAGGCAGGCAGGAGAAATCACTGAGAATCCATATAGCTGCATTGAAAAGCACTATAGGCAGATTAATTTATTAATCGGTAATCGCGACACTAACACAGGATTTTCTCGCCTGATTATCAGATAGAAATGTTTGAAACGCCTATACATCTAGCGCGCCGCCGAGATTCTCGCCTCTGATGAATATGCCGCTGAAGTTCGTGAGCAGGAGCAACTGTGGATATCTCGTGGCGTGAGTTCGGTGCCGACCATCGTGTTCAACGATCAGTATGCAGTCAGTAGTGGGCAGCCGATGGAGGCGCCTGTTCACGCGATTCGGCAGATCATCCGTGAGACTCAGGCTGACCGCTGATCGTTATCTGCGGGTTTTTTCCCACTCAGTGGGAATCTGGTTTCAGTTAATGGAAAACTCGGTGCACCATGCCCGCAAGAGCATGAGGCCGATATGAACTACAACACGCCCACTGATCGCTTGCTGCAAATCCTCGTCACTCTGGGGCAATCCAGCGAGGCGATCTCCGCCAAAGAACTGTTCGAGCAACTGGCACAGCCGCTCAGCAGCACTTATCGCCATCTCAAGACCTTACTGCGCTGGGGGCTTGCCGAAGAGAACGGTCAGGGTCGCTATTTGCCAGGGCCAACCTGTTTGCAACTGGCCAAGAAATTCGACCGCGAAGCCGTGCTGGTGACCCTCGCCAAGCCGGAACTCAAGCGCCTGGCCGAGCAAAGCCAGGAAAGCGTGGCGTTAATGGTGCCCAGCAATGGCCAGGCGATTTGCATCGAGCTGGTCGATAGCCCACAACCGCTGCGTTGCTGCTACCAAAAAGGGCTGGCCCAGCCGCTGTTGGTCGGTGCATCGGCGAGAGTGCTGTTGGCCTATATGGATGAGGCGCAAAGCCTGTCGGCTCTGTTGGCGCAAGGCGTCGAAAGCGAGGAAGTCGCCACGTACCAGCGCAGTTTTGCCGATATCCGCGCTGCCGGTTATGCCGTGAGTGTGAGTGAAATCGACGACGGCATTTGGGGTATCAGCGCGCCGTTGCTTGACAGCCGCAATCGCCTGCAAGGCGCCATCAGCCTCATGGCTCCTGCCTCCCGGGCGCACACCCGCAGTGAACGCCTGATCCGCTGGACCCAGGACGCGGCCCTGCGCCTGAGTGCTCGGCTCGACTGAATTTGACTGGAGTTTCAAGCATGACTGCTGTTTCTGACATACCCCTGTGGACAGGTCGTATCGACGCTGGCGAAGGGCAGGCTGCGCTGCGCTGGCATCAATGGGTCAAGCCCTTCTGCGAGGGTCAGTCTGCGGGTGCCGCACTGATTGGGCTGGCCTGTGATGAAGGAGTCAGACGGAATCAAGGACGCACCGGCGCCCGTCTTGGCCCGTCAGCACTGCGCAAGGCGCTGGCCAACCTGGCGTGGCACGGCCGGGCGCCGCTGTATGACGCGGGCGATGTGAGTTGCACCGACAGCAACCTCGAAGGCGCGCAGCAGATTTACGCTCACCACGTCAGCTATCTGCTCAACCAGGGGCATTTGCCGTTGGGGTTGGGTGGCGGCCATGAAATCGCCTTTGCCAGCTTTAGCGGCCTGGCCGATCACCTGCGCCAGGCCACCCCGCATGCGCGGATCGGCGTTCTCAACTTTGATGCCCACTTCGATCTGCGCCATGGGGAACAAAGCAGTTCGGGTACCCCTTTCCGCCAGATAGCCGAGTACTGCCAGCGTGCACGGATGCCGTTCACCTATTGCTGCCTGGGTGTCAGCCAGTTGAACAACACCCAGGCGCTGTTTGAGCAGGCGCAGCGACTGAATGTGCGTTACCGCCTCGACCGGCAAATGAACAGCTGGGACATACCCGCCTGCGAAGCGATGATCGATGAGTTCTTGCAAGACGTCGATCACCTCTACCTGACCATCTGCCTTGATGTCCTGCCCGCCAGCCAGGCGCCCGGTGTCAGTGCGCCGTCTGCCCATGGCGTGGACATGCAGATCGTCGAGCATCTGATACGCCATGCCAAGGCCAGCGGCAAATTGCGCATGGCCGATATCGCCGAACTCAACCCCGGCCTGGATATCGACAATCGAACCGCCCGCATTGGTGCGCGTCTGCTTGCCAGCCTGATCGATTAAGTTTTTCCGTAAATCCCTGAAACCGCTTGTTGAATCATAAGAAAAAGAGAAATTCGCCATGCTGACATTCGAACTGGATGCGCTGAGCACCCTTGCTCTCGCGCTGCTCCTGCTGGGCCTGGGTGCCCAACTGAAAAAACGTAGCTACTGGCTGCGTCACCTGTGTGTACCTGCACCGGTGATTGGTGGTTTTGGTTTTGCCTTGGTGATCTGGCTGTTACGTGATCAACAACTGCTCAACCTGACCCTCGACACCAGCCTGCAAACCCCGCTGATGGTGGCGTTTTTCACCACTGTCGGTTTGGGGGGTAGCCTGGGTTTGCTGCGCAAGGGGGGCAAATTGCTGTTTATCTACCTGGGTGCGTGCTGGGGCCTGGCGCTGGTGCAAAACGTGGTGGGTGCCAGTGTTGCCAAGCTGCTGGGCATCGATCCGTTGCTGGGCATCATGGCCGGCGCGGTGTCACTGGAAGGCGGTTTTGGTGCGGCGGCAGCTTTCGGGCCGATTGCTGAAAACCTCGGTGCGGTCGGTGCGACCACTGCAGCGCTGGCAGCTGCAACTTTTGGCATGGTGGCAGGCGGCTTGCTGGGTAGCCCGCTGGCGCGCTGGTTGATCGAGCGCAACAAACTCGTGGTCAAGGCCGAAGCCGTTGGTAGCCTCAAGGCGTTCGAAGAAGTGGTCCATACCCCGCCGCCCGCGCTGGATGCTGCCACCTTGTTGCGCTTGTTGACCTGCATTGTGGTGATCATGGTGCTGGGATTCTGGCTGGGCTCCAGCTTGCAACAGCATCTGGGTATCGTGCTGCCGAGCTATGTGGGCGCCATGTTCGTCGCGATCATCCTGCGCAACCTCAATGACCGTGCTCAGGTTATCGAGATGCCCGACCAGGCCGTCAGTACCATCGGCGATGTGTGCCTGGGCATGTTCCTGACCATGGCAATGATGAGTCTGAAGTTTTGGGAGCTGGAGAAGCTCGGCTTGCCGCTGCTGGTGATTCTGGTGGTGCAGGTGGTGATCATGATTTTGCTGTGCGTGTTCGTCCTGTTCCGCCTGTTTGGCCGCAACTACGACGCGGCAGTCTTGTGCGCGGGCTTCATGGGGCATGGGCTGGGCGCGACGCCCAATGCAGTGGCCAACATGGGCGCCATTTGTGACCATTACAAAGTGTTTTCGTACAAAGCCTTCATCATCGTGCCGCTGTGCGGTGCCGTGCTGATCGACATTGTGGCTATCCCGATGATCACCTGGTTTATCAACGCATACAGTTGAGAATCATCTGGTTGCTTCATTGCTAAAGCGCGCCGAAGCCATCGCCGGCAAGGCGGCTTCTGTGTTGTGGGAGCCGACTTGCCGGTCAGGCGCCGATTGCCCGGCGTTTGGCCAGCGGCCATGCGACGCGCATAGACATGCTGGACCCGAGCCCCGGGCCTGAAGCTGTGCCGGTGGTCCACCGAAAAAACCTGGAAGCGCTTCACCCAACGCCTGGCGCAACGGCCCCTGCCAACCAATGGGCGCCCGGAAATTTTCCTGCTGACGCCCGTACAAGGCTCTGAATATGGCCAAGCCGACGCGCTGATCGAAGGTTTACAAGGTTATGACTCAGATGCCTTCGTGGAGTTGATACAGCGCAATGGGGCTGAAGCCGTCATCCCCTCAAGAGGGAATCGTCTGACGCCCCGAAAGCTGGATCGACCTACCTACAAGGCACGTAATCTGGTGGAGCTTTTTTCTGAGGAGAGTACGGTTCCGGTGCCTTCCCACATCATTCGACGCGCCCCGGCAACATCCCCGCCAGTACCTTGTCCTTATCAATAAAATGATGCTTCAGCGCCACCATCACATGCCCACCTACCAGAGCGCCGCATAACCACGCGCTGTAGGTGTGAATCGCTTTTGCCAGGTCATAGAGGCTTTTATCCGGCTCCACCAGCGGCGGCAGCAGGAATAGGCCCGCAACCAGAATGGGTTTGTCAGCCACCGAGCTCCAGTACCACCCGGATATCGGCAATCCGAGCAGTGCCACGATGTACAGCAACAGGTGGCCAATAAA
Organism: Pseudomonas sp. MF5691; assembly: GCF_016405645.1. Lineage (NCBI taxonomy): Bacteria > Pseudomonadati > Pseudomonadota > Gammaproteobacteria > Pseudomonadales > Pseudomonadaceae > Pseudomonas > Pseudomonas sp. MF5691. The sequence continues at coordinate 188,980 of NZ_JAEKDC010000009.1, read as the reverse complement.
CGCTGCACGCTTGAGCCGTGGTGTCATCGTATCGGGCATCGCCGGTGCTGCATGGGTCAGGCGCCAGGCGATGCGCAGGACGATAAGCAATAGCAGGGTGCTAGCCATCGCCTTGTGTAAAAACGTGAGTTGATGCTGCGGGTTGAATTCATCGCGCCAGTGAACGGCGACAATTCCCACCAGCCAGGCGGCAATCCAGATGAGTGCCATGCCCCAGTGCAGCCATTTTGCGGTGGCCGTATAGCTTTTTGTCTGTGTCATCTGGATGCGCGCCTGTGTTTTGGGTAGGCGCGATTATCGACAATTGGGCAGGGCGGAAAACCGTAAAAACTCGATGATTCCCATCGGCTTTTCTGATTTTCAGCATTTCTCTCCATCCTGCCGGGACTACAAGCGCCGGGTCACAGGATGCCCTATTCCTCCGGTGGCGCTGAACCTGTCGCGAAGACGACCACCAAGTCCAGAACAGACGCCCGATCCCGCCGGAGCATGATATTCTGCGCGCCATCTTGGTCTATCCTTTCTCTGGTACGCACTCCCGAATGCGTACCGGCAGAGAGCTGTCGCCGAGGTAGCTGAAGCCAATAATGATAAAAAGTCAGCGCAGAAGGGACATAAAAGTGAGGTCGATACGTCGGCCTTGTGTGCCCACCCTGCAGTTCTTGCGAGTACGGGACCCAGCCAGACATTGCCTGATGTTTGGCGTACTACGGTTGCCGGAAGGTCAAGGACGGTAGGGCGGAAGGCGTTTTATCATAGGTGCTACGATGTTTAAAAAAGTGAACACTGCCCTGCTGGGGCTGGCTTTGTCGATAGGGATTACTTCCGTCCAGGCGGAAGAGGCAAAGAAAGTTGATGTGCTATTGATCGGCGGCGGCATCATGAGCGCGACCCTGGGTGTGTGGCTCAATGAGCTGCAGCCGGATTGGTCGATGGAGATGGTTGAGCGCCTGGACGGTGTCGCCGAAGAAAGCTCCAACGGTTGGAACAACGCCGGTACCGGTCACTCGGCCCTGGCTGAGTTGAACTACACCCCGGAAAACAAGGACGGCACCGTTGAGATCCCGAAAGCGGTCGAGATCAACGAAGCGTTCCAGATCTCCCGCCAGTTCTGGTCGTGGCAGGTTCAGCAAGGCGTTCTGAAGAACCCGCGCTCGTTCATCAACTCCACTCCGCACATGAGCTTTGTGTGGGGCGATGACAACATCAAGTTCCTGAAAAAGCGTTACGAAGCGCTGCAGGCGAGCCCGCTGTTTGCTGGCATGGAATACTCCGAAGATCCGGTACAGATCAAGAAGTGGGTTCCGCTGATGATGGAAGGGCGTGACCCGAACCAGAAAATCGCTGCGACCTGGTCTCCGATCGGCACTGACGTGAACTTCGGCGAGATTACCCGCCAGTTCGTCGCTCACTTGCAGACCACGCCCAAGTTCGACCTGAAACTGTCGAGCGAAGTGCAGGACATCACCAAGAACGCCGACGGTTCGTGGCGCGTCAGCTACAAAAACCTGAAAGACGGTACCAAGACCGAGACCGACGCCAAGTTCGTGTTTATCGGCGCGGGCGGCGGTGCCCTGCACCTGCTGCAAAAGTCGGGCATTCCTGAAGCCAAGGAATACGCCGGCTTCCCGGTGGGTGGCTCGTTCCTGGTGACCGAGAACCCAACGATTGCCGAGCAACACCTGGCCAAGGCCTACGGCAAGGCATCGGTTGGCGCGCCACCGATGTCGGTTCCGCACCTGGACACCCGCGTGCTGGATGGCAAGCGCGTGATCCTGTTTGGCCCATTCGCGACCTTCTCCACCAAGTTCCTCAAAGAAGGCTCGTACCTGGACCTGCTGACCAGCACCACCACCCACAACATCTGGCCAATGACCAAAGTTGGTATTCGTGAATACCCACTGGTCGAGTACCTCGCCGGCCAGTTGATGCAGTCGGATGACGACCGCTTCAAGGCGCTGCAAGAGTACTTCCCGAACGCCAAGAAAGAAGACTGGCGCCTGTGGCAAGCCGGTCAGCGTGTGCAGATCATCAAGCGTGACGAAGAGCAGGGCGGCGTACTGAAACTCGGTACCGAAGTGGTCAGCTCCGCCGACAACACCATCGCCGGCCTGTTGGGGGCGTCGCCAGGTGCCTCCACCGCAGCGCCGATCATGCTGACGGTGCTGGAAAAAGTGTTCAAGGACAAGGTTGCTACCCCGGCCTGGCAGGAGAAGCTGAAGCAGATCGTGCCGAGCTATGGCACCAAGCTGAACGGCAGCCCTGAGCGCGTTGCGCAAGAATGGGCCTACACCGCCAAGGTGTTGCAACTGACGCCTCCGCCAGCCATGCCGCAAATGGCTGCTCCACAGGCGACCGAGGCTGCCAAGCCTGCGGCCGAGCCGAGCAAGCCGGCGGCTGACATTGCGCTGTAAGCGGTTGACGCAGTCCTGAGACAGGATTGAATCGACAGTTAAAAACCCGCTGAACCGGTAACGGTCAGCGGGTTTTTTGATTGTGGCTATTCGGTCTGCTCAAAAGGGCCGAATACTGAACCCTTTTTTGATCTGCTCATGTAGGTGCAATGCCAGATGATTAGCGCTATCAGAAAGTAAATAAAGCTGATGCGGCGGCAGCCCAGGTAACTGTATTCCGGGGATGAGTTTGGTCAGCCCGGTGGGTTTGAAGAGGCAGGCGATGGTGCGTGCGTCGTAAACATCATGCCCAGGTCGCCTGGATAGGGTTCTTCAGGTCGGCTTTTTGGTTCCCAGCAGCCGCACTTCCTTGAGCAACGCCGCGCCCAATTGCTCCGTTCCCAGTTCCTTGTACCCAACCGCCTTGATCTCACCGTTCTCTTCCGCCTGGATGATGATCACCGGCGTTTCCTTGCCTGTGCCCGCTTCGACGTGCATGGCGTATTGGGGGATCTCCAGCTTGATGGGCGTGCCTGCCGCCTTGCCTTTCACATTGATCAGAAACGCCGCACAGCCATTGTCGACATCGTCGTTGGTGGCCGACCGGCCGCTGACGAAACAGGTCTCTGGAAGGTCCGGCCAGGCGATGGTTTCTGCCAGGGCGAGGGTGGGTGTCAGGAGCAGGGCTGCGAGCAGAAGCGTGCGCACGTTGGGCGGTCTCTCAAGGGGCAGTGGAATACAGGTTTTACCAAAGCAGGTCCGTTGCAGCAACGCCAGGATTCAGCCCAGGCGACGCATGCCGACGGCTTTCGCGGCGTCGATATCAAAGGTGGCGGTGTATTCGCACCCGGCAGCGTGGGCACAGCGTTCGATCAAACAGTCGGCGAAGTCAGCCTTGGTCGTGGTAAATCGGCGCACGGCCTGCCAGATGAGTTCGGCATCTTCGATGATCAGTTCACGGGTGCGCAGCAGGGTTTCCAGAACCGCCACCAGTTGCGTCTTGGTGCATTGGTAGCAGCTCTGTAATACCCATACCAGCTCCACGACCGAGACCAGGCTGACGAAGCCCGGTGAAACAACGGTCAGGGATTCGATCAGGTTCGAGGCCGTGGCCGATTGAACCGGATCGTCCTGAGTGACATAGCGCACCAGCACATTGGTATCCAGGCCAATCATCCCGCTTTCGCTCCCTGCGCGGCGATGGCCTGGTTCATTTGTTCAATGCTGACGGCCTTGGCGGGCTTGCGGATCAGGCCCTTGAGGTCCTGGACGCTGTGGTTGGCAGCGATAATGGCAAACTTGCCATCTTCCATTTCGACAAACTCCACCCGGTCTCCAGTGTCCAGGCCCAACGCGCTGCGGACTTGAACGGGGATGGTGATTTGCCCTTTTGAGGTGAGTGTGGCGGTGGCCATAATGAAGATCTCCATCGGGATATTCCTTACCTTAGGGTAAGGAATAATGGAGGACAAGATCCGTTGGTCCATAGGTCGCTCTGCTGGTAGGTGTCGGTGGTCGGAATAGATAAAACCCTAGTCCGCTTTCGCTCCCTCGACACCCCTCAGATGGCTCTAAAGCAATACAACCTATGACCTGGCAATCTGCCTTATTGCACCACGCGATAGCACGGCACATACGCCGCGCCGCCAGGCAGTTTCATCCGGTGCTGCTCCACAAACGCCTTCAACAGCTCATCCAGTGGTTTCATGATGGTCGGGTCGCCGTGGATCTCGTACGGGCCGTTCTGTTCGATCAGGCGGATACCCTTGTCCTTGACGTTGCCCGCCACGATCCCCGAGAACGCCCGGCGCAGGTTGGCCGCCAGTTCATGGGGCGGCAGGGCATGGTTCAACTGCAGGCTGGCCATGTTGGCATGGGTTGGGTCGAACGGACGCTGGAAGCCTTCGTCGATCTTCAGCAGCCAGTTGAAGTGGAAGGCGTCGTTGCGCTCGCGGCGGAACTGTTTGACGTCCTTCAGGCCCGCGGTCATCTGCCGGGCGACTTCGGCGGGGTCATCAATGATGATCTGGTAGTGGGCCTGGGCCGCTTCACCCAGGGTCGCGCCGACAAACGCATGCAGCTGTTGCAGGTACGGCGCCGCCTGTTTGGGCCCGGTGAGGATGACCGGGAAGGGCACGTCACGGTTGTCCGGGTGCATCAGGATGCCCAACAGGTACAGGAACTCTTCAGCCGTACCGGCGCCGCCGGGGAAGATGATGATGCCGTGCCCGACACGCACGAAGGCTTCCAGGCGTTTTTCGATATCCGGCAGGATCACCAGTTCGTTGACGATTGGGTTCGGTGCTTCGGCGGCGATGATGCCCGGCTCGGTGAGGCCCAGGTAGCGCCCGCCGGTGATGCGTTGCTTGGCGTGGGAAATGGTCGCGCCCTTCATCGGACCTTTCATCACGCCCGGGCCGCAACCGGTGCACACGTCGAGGCTGCGCAGGCCCAGTTCGTGCCCGACTTTCTTGGTGTATTTGTATTCTTCGGTATTGATCGAGTGCCCGCCCCAGCACACCACGATCTTCGGCTCGACACCCGGGCGCAAGGTACGCGCGTTGCGCAACAGGTGGAACACGTAGTCGGTGATGCCCTGGGAGGTGCTCAGGTCGATGCGTTGGCTATCGAGTTCGTTTTCGGTGTAGACAATGTCGCGCAGGGCGCTGAACAGCATTTCCCGGGTGCTGGCGATCATTTCGCCATCTACGAACGCGTCGGCTGGCGCGTTCAACAGCTCCAGGCGCACGCCGCGATCCTGTTGATGGATGCGGACTTCGAAGTCCTTGTAGGCGTCGAGGATGGTCTTGGCGTTGTCGATATGGGCGCCGGTATTGAGGATGGCCAGGGCGCACTGGCGGAAAAGCGTATAGATGCTGCCGGAGCCGGCTTCGCTCAGTTGCTGGACTTCACGTTGTGACAGCGTTTCGAGACTGCCCTTGGGGCTGACGGAGGCATTGATGACTTGGCGTTGAGGCATTCTTATTCCCTGAAAGCGCAGCCACCGGGCGATGGACAGCCAGTGGCTTGAGGATGACGAGCGCCGAATACGGTCGCACAGGACGGGCATTTTCCCTGCCCTAAAGGCAGGACGCAAACTCTGTCCTGCCTCATCATGCCGCAGAACTTGCTGAATTCGCGCCCTTGTCGGAAAAATATAGTGCCTTTGGCCGGTGTGGATTGGATTTTGCGAACAGAAGAATTGCGACTATCGTGACGCTTCGGTTTTTCGGACGTCATAGACCAGTACGATTGACGCCGTAATGGCCACCATTGGCCATCGGCACCTTGGAAGAGGCAGAAATTTTATGATCATCAAACCGCGGGTTCGTGGCTTTATCTGTGTGACCGCCCACCCTGTTGGCTGCGAAGCGAACGTCAAAGAGCAGATCGACTATGTGACCGAACACGGTGCCATCGAAGGCGGCCCGAAGAAAGTCCTGGTGCTCGGTGCGTCCACCGGTTACGGCCTGGCTGCGCGTATCAGTGCCGCGTTTGGTTGTGGCGCCGACACCCTTGGCGTGTTTTTTGAAAAAGAAGGCGAAGAAGGCAAGCTCAGCTCTGCCGGCTGGTACAACAGCGCCGCTTTCCACAAGTTTGCCGCCGAAAAAGGCCTGTACGCCAAGAGCATCAATGGCGATGCGTTCTCTGACGAGATCAAGCGCCTGACCATCGAAACCATCAAGAAAGACCTGGGCAAGATCGACTTGGTGGTCTACAGCCTGGCCGCGCCGCGCCGTACTGACCCGCAGGGCGTGGTGCACAACTCCACCCTCAAGCCGATCGGCAAGGCTGTGACCCTGCGCGGGATCAACACCGACAAGGGCGTTGTGGTCGACACCACGCTGGAGCCGGCGACCCAGGAAGAAATCGACGGCACCGTCAAAGTGATGGGCGGCGAAGACTGGCAGCTGTGGATCGACGCCCTGCGTGACGCCGACGTGCTGGCCGAAGGCGCCAAGACCACCGCGTTCACCTACCTGGGCGAAAAACTGACCCAGGATATCTACTGGAACGGCTCCATCGGCGAGGCCAAGAAAGACCTCGACAAGAAAGTCCTGACCCTGCGCGACAACCTCGCCGCACTCAAGGGCGATGCCCGCGTCTCGGTGCTCAAGGCCGTGGTTACCCAGGCCAGCTCGGCGATCCCGATCATGCCGTTGTACCTGTCGCTGCTGTTCAAGGTGATGAAGGAGCAGGGCACCCACGAAGGCTGCATCGAGCAGGTCTACGGTCTGTTCAAGGACAGCCTGTACGGCAGCGAGCCGAAGCTTGACGCCGATGGCCGCCTGCGTGCCGACCTGGCGGAGCTGGAGCCGAAAGTCCAGGACGCCGTGGCGGCGCTGTGGAACCAGGTGACCGATGACAACGTCAACGAAATCAGCGATTTTGCCGGCTACAAGGCAGAGTTCCTGCGCCTGTTCGGTTTCGAGATTGATGGCGTGGATTACGACGCGGACGTCAATCCGACCGTGAAGATTGAAGGTCTGGTTCAGGCTTAAGCTCTAACAAACTAAGCGAAACCCTTGTGGGAGCTGTCGAGCCCCGGCGAGGCTGCGATAGCGGTGGTTCAGGCAACATAATGTTGCAGTGCCGCCGCTATCGCAGCCTCGCCGGGACTCGACAGCTCCCACATTTGCTTCATGCTGGGTGTTCCAGTGACCACACTCGGCTAACGGAGGATCTTCATGACGATTCGTGCAGTAGTTTTTGATTTCGGCGGTGTCCTGTTTGATTGGAGCCCGCAGCATCTGTACCGCAAACTGATTACCGGTGACGAGGAGCGCCAATGGTTCCTCGAGAACATCTGTACCCAGGCCTGGAACACCGAACAGGACGCTGGGCGCACCTTGGCTGAAGCCACCCACAGCCTGATCGCCGAACACCCGCAACATGAGGCCCTGATCCGGGCCTACTACGACCGCTGGCATGAAATGCTGCGCGGCCCGCTCGCCGACGGCGTAGCGATTCTTGAAGACCTGCATGAGGCCAAAGTGCCGCTGTTCGGCTTGACCAACTGGTCCGCTGAAACCTTCCCCTATGCTCGCGCCAACTACCCCTTCCTGAAGTACTTTCGCAATATCGTGGTGTCCGGCGAGGTAAAGCTGATCAAGCCCGACCCTGCGATCTACCGCGCCAGCCTTGAGCAGGTGCGCGCCCATTTGCCGGAAATCCGCCCCGAAGAACTGGTGTTTATCGACGATGTGGCTGAAAACGCCCACGCTGCCAGTGCTGTGGGCTGGCGGGGTATTCATCATGTATCACCCGAGCAGACTCGCGGTGAGCTGAAGGCCCTGGGGGTGAATTTCTAACGCGCCCATTGTTCGATCACGAAGTCGACGAAAGCCCGCAGCTTGGGCAGGCGGTAGCGGTCCTGTGCATATAGAAGGTGCATGGAGCGCGAAGGTGACTGATAGCCTGGCAGTAGCGCCACCAGTCGGCCCGCCAGCAGGTCGGCGGCCACCAGGGCGTCGGGTAGCATCACGATGCCCATGCCTTCGACGGCCGCGCGCTGCAGGGCCTGGGAGCTGTTGATGGTCATGGGCCCGGACACGGCGACTTCGACTTCACCCTCGGCCCCCCGTAGGCGCCAGAGCTTGTCGGCGTTGCGCCAGTCATCGGTCGATGGGTAGGCGAACGCCAGGCAGTCGTGGTTCTGCAAGTCCATGGGTTGCTGGGGTGTACCCCGGCGCGCCAGATAATCCGGCGATGCGCACAGGGTCATGGTGTAGTCCTGCAAGGGCCGGGCGATCAGGCTTGAAGGTTGCAGCTCACCCAGGCGGATCGCGACGTCGAAGCCACTGTCGATCAGGTCCATCGTTTGATTGCTCAACACCACGTACAGCTGGATCAGCGGGTAGCGGCGGGAAAACTCACTGAGCGCGGGTGCCAGGCGCTCGGCCCCGAACGCGGGCGGTGCGGTGATGCGCAGCAACCCCTGGGGCGCCTCGCGGTGGACCTGTTCCGCCAATTGCTCGGAGTTGGCCACCAGCCCCAGGACTTCCAGGCAGCGCTGGTAATACAGGCCGCCGAACTCGGTCAGGCTTTGCTTGCGGGTCGTGCGCTTGAGCAGGCTGACGCCGAGGCGTTGTTCCAGGGCGCGCAGGTGGTTGCCGACCATGGTCGTAGACAGGCCGCAGGCCTGGGCCGCTGCGGTCATGCTGCCGGTTTCTACCACTTTGACGTAGACGCTCATTGCCTGGAATAGGTCCATTATCAAGTCCTGATTTAAAGTCATTGCAGGTATGCGCAGTTTATCCAGCTTGAGTGGCTAACGATACTAAGGCCATGACCTTGATGGAGCCCGATGCCATGACCGCCGCTTGCCTGATGACCACCTATCAACCCCTGGCCCTGAGCTTTGCCCGTGGCTTGGGCACCCGCCTGTGGGACCAGCAAGGCCGTGAATACCTTGACGCGGTGGCCGGGGTTGCCGTGACCAATGTCGGTCACTCCCACCCGCGGCTGGTGACGGCAATCAGCGAGCAAGCCGGGTTGCTGTTGCATACCTCCAACTTGTACGGCATCGACTGGCAGCAAAGGCTGGCCCAACGTTTGGCCCGGCTATCCGGCCTGGATCAGGCGTTTTTCAACAATTCTGGCGCCGAGGCCAATGAAACCGCGTTGAAACTGGCGCGCCTGCACGGTTGGAAAAAAGGCATCGAGCAGCCGCTGGTGGTGGTCATGGAGAACGCCTTCCACGGCCGCACCCTGGGCACCATGGCCGCCAGTGACGGGCCATCGGTGCGCCTGGGGTTCCAGCGTTTGCCGGGGGATTTCATCAAGGTCGGCTTTGGCGACCTGACGGCATTGGACACGGTGACCCGTGAGTTTGGCGCCCGGATAGTCGCGGTATTGCTGGAGCCGATCCAGGGTGAAAGTGGCGTGCAACCGGCCCCGCCGGGCTATCTGAAAGCCTTGCGCGCCCACTGCAGCCAGCGCGGTTGGTTATTGATGCTCGATGAGATCCAGACCGGCATTGGCCGTACCGGCACCTGGTTTGCCTTCCAGCAGGAGGGGATTGTCCCGGACGTCATGACCCTCGCCAAAGGCTTGGGCAACGGCATTCCGATTGGCGCCTGCCTGGCCCGAACCTCGGTGGCCAAGCTCTTCACCCCAGGCAGCCATGGCAGCACCTTTGGCGGTAACCCGCTGGCGTGCCGGGTGGGCTGCACGGTGCTGGATATCATCGAGGAACAAGGTTTGCTGGAGAACGCCGCACGCCAGGGCGAGCGGCTGCTGGCGCGGCTGCGAGTGGAATTGAGTGAGCATCCGCAGGTGCTGGCGATCCGTGGTCGTGGCCTGATGATCGGCATTGAACTGGCCACGCCGCAGCGCGACCTGGCCGCACGGGCCGCCCGCGAGCAGGGGGTGTTGCTCAACGTTACGCGGGGCAAGGTCATTCGCCTGCTGCCGCCCCTGACCCTGGACAGCAAGGAAGTGGAGATGATTGTGCGGGCCATCGCTCGGTTACTGTGAAGCGGGTCCGTTCAGCCACTCCTGGTTCAGCGTCTGGCTATCCCCCAGGTAGTCCAGGAGCCAGGCCATGGCGGGTGACAGTTTGTTCTGCGCCCAGGCCACGCAGGATGGGCTGGCCGGGAAGGGCCGGGACAGTTGCAGGGCCGCCAGTTCACCGCTGTCGATCAATGGCTGCACCAGGTGCGCCGGCACCATGCCGACGCACAACCCGTCCTGCAGGCAATCCATGGCCGATGCCCAGTTGGGGACCACCAGGCGCCGCTGGTTATCCAGGGTCCAGGTGTCGCGCTTGGGCAGGTTGCGCGAAGTGTCGGTCATGCACAGCGACGCAAAGGGTCGCAGTTGATCGTCACTGAGCAAACCGTCGAGCTGGGCCAGCGGATGCCGGGCGCTGACCACGCACAGCCAGTTCAATAGCCCCATATCGCGAAACGTGAAGTGGCTGGCCACCGGCACCGCGCTGGTGGCGCCGATCACGATATCGGTGCGCTCGTCCGCCAGGGCGTCCCACACCCCGTTGTACACCTCGTACTCCAGCAGCAGCTCCACTTCCGGGAACTGGCGATAGAAGTCCAGCACCAGTTGCCGGCAACGCTGCTGTTTGACGATGGAGTCCACCGCCACCTTCAGCTGGCCGCTCCAGCCATTGGCCACCTGCTGGCACAGCCGGCGGGTACCGAGCATGGTTTTCATCACGCCACGGGCTTCGTCGATAAACAGGCGACCGGCGGGAGTCAGTTCTACATCGCGGTGGCGGCGGATAAACAGCGGCACTGCCAGCCATTCCTCGATTTGCCGCACGGTGTAGCTGATGGCCGAGGGTACGCGGTGCAGTTCCTGGGCGGCAGCGCTGAAGCTACCGTGACGGGCCACGGCATCCACCACATCCAGGGAGTATTCGGACCACATGAGGGTTGCCTTCAAAAATATTGATAAGAGCGTCCAATTATTATCGCTTCACAGGGCAACTGCCAGCTTCATAATAGGTGCCAGTCAGCAAATTGTTTGATGGCAGTACTTACAAGGCTTCAATGAAAAACTCTTTTGGTTTTACCTGGTACCTGGCGGGGCTGAGCATGCTCGGCTATCTGGCCATGGATATGTACTTGCCCGCGTTCGGCGCCATGGGCGAACACCTGCAAATTTCCCCCGGTGCGGTGGGGGCCAGCTTGAGTATCTTCCTCGCCGGTTTTGCCGTGGGGCAACTGCTCTGGGGGCCGCTGTCGGACCGCCTGGGGCGCAAGCCGATCCTGCTGGCCGGCCTGAGCCTGTTTGTGCTCGGCTGCCTGGGGATGTTTTGGGTCGAGACCGCGCCGCAACTGCTGGCGTTGCGTTTTGTACAGTCGATTGGGGTGTGCAGCGCCGCAGTCAGTTGGCAGGCGCTGGTGATTGACCGGTACCCGGCCGACAAGGCGCACCGAGTGTTTGCCAGTATCATGCCGCTAATGTCCCTGTCACCGGCTCTGGCACCGTTGTTGGGGGCGGTGGTGTTGAATCACTGGGGCTGGCAGGCGATCTTTGCCGTGTTGCTGGTCGTCTCGCTGTTACTGCTGTTGCCGACTCTGTTCCTCAAACCGATGCCCAAGCGCCTGGCCACTGATGGCGAACAGTCGCGGCTGGGTTACGGGCAATTGTTCAAGTCGCGGGTGTTTACCGGCAATGTGATGATCTTCGCCGCGTGCTCCGCCAGCTTCTTCGCCTGGCTCACCGCCTCGCCATTTATTCTCGGTGGCATGGGCTACAGCCCCAATGACATCGGCCTGAGTTATGTGCTGCCGACCCTGGCGTTTCTGGTGGGCGGCTACAGCTGCCGCAGTGCCCTGCAACGGTTCCAGGGCAAACTCCTGTTGCCGTGGTTGCTGGTGGCCTATTGCGTGAGCATGGTGGCGTTGTATCTGGTCGCGACCTTGACGGTGCCGACGTTGACCACCTTGCTGATTCCGTTCTGCCTGATGGCCCTGGTCAACGGCGCCAGCTATCCGATTGTGGTGGCGAATGCGCTGATGCCGTTTTCGGAAAACTCCGGCAAGGCCGCCGCCCTGCAAAACACCCTGCAACTGGGCTTGTGCTTTGTCGCCAGCCTGCTGGTGTCATCCTTGCTGGAGCAGCCGTTGCTGGTCACGGTGATCGTGATGCTGGCGACCGCGCCGCTGGCGGTGCTGGGTTACTGGCTGGCGCGGACCAAGGCGGATGAGTCGCAGATGGCGCCGGCCTAGCCTAGAAGGTCACTTCCATATTCAATGTCGGTGTCGAGGTGCGGCTGCCACGGCCGCCATCGACCCCGAACTTGTTATGCCAGTATTCGTAGCCTACCCCCAGGTACAGGTTGGGCTTGACGCTTTTGCCCGGCCGTACCGCGACCATCAGCGCGGTGCGCATCAGGGTTTCTGTGGCGGTGTCGCGACTGTTGTAGTCATGGCCTTTGTCACCGACATGGTTGATAAAGCCCTGGAACTTCGCGCCATGGTTGCCGAGTTCGAATGGGCGCATCCAGGTCAGGTTGAGCATGTAGGTGTCGTCGAAGGTGTGGTTCGGATCCTTCGCACCGGGGATGCCGGAATGGTTGTTTTCCTTGTAGTACATCAGGCTCAGGTCCAGCACCCCGACCGTATTGAACTTCACGGTCGGCCCGATCACCAGGGCGCGTTTTTTCGCGGATGCCAGGTTGTTGTTGCGGTTGGCATCGAACCCCAGGGTCAGCGCGTAATCCTTGATCAGCCCGGTGCCCAGCGGCCTGTCGAAGACCCGTGACGCATACAGCTGATGGCGGTAGACCGCATACGCCTCGCTGCCGCCGTGATCGGTGCCCTTGCGTGGGTCACGGCTGTCGGACAGGAAGACGTCGAGGTTGAGGAAGTTGCTGCCGTACTGGTAGCCACTGGCATGGGTGAAGCTGTAGATGCGCTTGCTGAATTCGTCGGGGTTGTTCGGATTGGTGAACTGTTGTCCGTAGCGAAATCCTACGCTGTTGTTCATCCATTCCACCGCGACAGCCTCCCCGCCGCCGAGGAGTGTGAGTAATACGGTTGCGCCGTGCAGTGCCTTTTTCATTGTTTTAGTTCCTTTGGCGTTTGGCTCGTGGCAGCCGTGCAGGGGCCGCCGGGCGCAGTATCGACACAACCGCCGTGATGCTCAAAGAACAGAATATCGACTGGGCTGCTGCCGAATCGGCAGCACTGAAGCTGGCCTGCAGGTCAGTAAATACGCGGTGTACAGGGCAATTCTTCGCGTTCACGCAAAGCGATTTCCTCGCTGATCAGGTGGGCCATCGACTCGACCGCCGTGGGCAAATCCCGACCTTTGCGCGCATACAACCCCAGGTCGCTGAACATCCCGCCCTGGTCGCTCAAGGGAATGTGCAGCAACTCACCCCTGGCCAAATCGGCCTCGATCCCGATGCGCGTCTGGAACGCTACCCCCAACTGCTGGCGCGCCAACTGCCGCGCCAGTTCCATGGAATTGCTTTGCAGCAAGGGCTTGTGCGCGGCCGACGAGCGCTTGTGCAGCGGGGCGATCAGGTGATGGATCGACAGCTCGCTGTTGGCCTGGATCACCCCGTGCTCGGCGCACAGGGTGTAGCTGACGCTGGCATGGGAAGCCAGTGGATGCCCCGGCGCTACCAATGCCCCGAGGCGGAAATGGCCGACACACAGTTGCGTGGTTTCCGCGCTGCGCGGCAGGGCGAAGGCCAGCCCCAGGTCTGCCTGGCCATTGATCACCGCCGCCGGAATGGATTGTGAGCCCTGCACGGTCACACCGATGGTCACCGCCGGGTAGCGCTGGCGCATGCGTTTGAGCACGGCGGGCAGCAACTCCACTGTCGCGCCTTCCACCGTGGCGATCTCTACATGCCCGGTCTGTACCTGGTTCAGGCCTTCCAGTTCGCCGCGCACCCGTTCCACATCCTGCAACACCAGGGTCACATGGCGGGTCAGGATTTCCCCGGCCGCAGTCAGGCGCAGCCCACCGGGCAGGCGCTCGAACAGGGCCGCGCCGACTTCGTCTTCGAGTTTGAGAATCTGCCGGTTCACTGCCGACGAGGCCACGTTCAGCCGGCGCGCGGCTTCGCGGATCGAATGGCAGCGGCGGACCATATCGAAGTAGCAAATGGCCGCAGAGTGGATACGCAGCGTGCGGTTGAGCATTTTTTTCAGGTCCTTGTGGGCACGGCTTGAGGCCTTTGGGCAGGGCGGCTGAATGGATTTTTGTAACGTCGATAGCAGGTATCTTGTGGAAATGATTGTATACAACTCTATGGACATCCAATCTTTCTATTGCATACAGTGAGCGCACAACAAAAACAGAGATCCCCTCACCATGACTATCCCGAAGGCGTCACCGCAACGGCCAGAAGATGAGAATCTTGGCGTCGCTGCCAACATGGCTTACGGCCTGCAGCATGTACTGACCATGTATGGCGGCATCGTGGCCGTGCCGTTGATCGTCGGCCAGGCAGCCGGGTTATCCCCCGCCGACATTGGCCTGTTGATCGCCGCGTCGCTGTTTGCCGGTGGCCTGGCTACGCTGTTGCAAACCCTGGGCCTGCCGTTTTTTGGCTGTCAGTTGCCCTTGGTGCAAGGGGTGTCGTTTGCCGGTGTGGCGACCATGGTGGCGATTGTCGGCAGCGACGGCGCGGGCGGTGTGCCGGCGATCCTGGGCGCGGTGATGGCCGCGTCGCTGATCGGGTTGCTGATCACCCCTATATTCTCGCGAATTACCAAGTTCTTCCCGCCGTTGGTGACCGGAATCGTGATTACCACCATCGGCCTGACGCTGATGCCGGTCGCCGCCCGTTGGGCCATGGGTGGTAACAGTCGCGCCGCTGACTTTGGCAGCATGCCGAACATCGGCCTGGCGGCCATCACCCTGGTGCTGGTGCTGTTGCTGAGCAAGGTGGGCAGCGCCACCATCTCGCGCCTGTCGATCCTGCTGGCGATGGTGTTTGGCACATTGATCGCGGTATTCCTCGGCATGGCGGACTTCTCCACCGTGACCCAGGGCCCGATGATCGGCTTCCCCACGCCGTTCCACTTCGGCATGCCGACCTTCCATGTAGCCGCGATCCTGTCCATGTGCATCGTGGTCATGGTGACCCTGGTGGAAACCTCGGCGGATATTCTGGCGGTGGGCGAGATCATCGACACCAAAGTTGACTCCAAGCGCCTGGGCAACGGCCTGCGTGCCGACATGCTGTCGAGCATGTTTGCGCCGATCTTCGGTTCGTTCACCCAAAGCGCCTTCGCACAGAACGTCGGCCTGGTGGCGGTGACCGGGGTCAAGAGCCGCTATGTGGTGGCCACGGGTGGTCTGTTCCTGGTGATCCTTGGCCTGCTGCCCTTTATGGGCCGGGTGATTGCGGCAGTGCCCACCTCGGTGCTGGGCGGCGCCGGGATCGTATTGTTCGGCACCGTGGCGGCCAGTGGGATCCGCACGCTGTCCAAGGTCGATTACCGTAACAACATGAACCTGATCATTGTTGCCACCTCCATCGGTTTCGGCATGATCCCCATCGCTGCGCCGAGCTTCTACGATCAGTTCCCCAGCTGGTTTGCGACCATCTTCCACTCGGGGATCAGCTCCTCGGCGATCATGGCGATCCTG
This sequence comes from Pseudomonas sp. MF5691, assembly GCF_016405645.1. Taxonomy (NCBI): domain Bacteria; kingdom Pseudomonadati; phylum Pseudomonadota; class Gammaproteobacteria; order Pseudomonadales; family Pseudomonadaceae; genus Pseudomonas; species Pseudomonas sp. MF5691. Next base: position 173,507 of record NZ_JAEKDC010000009.1, on the reverse strand, counting down.
TTGAACCTGGCGTTCAACCACTTCACAGCCGGCAACTCGGACCAGCAATCGGTGTTCGTCGCCGGCACCGAGCGCAGCCTGTGCTTCCAGGATGTGGCGGCACTGCGGGACGGGGATTATTTCAGCAAGGGCAAATTGTTTGATGCCGAGGGCAAGGAGATCCCGGTGGTGGATGCATCACCGCAGAAAGCGACGGTGGCGGGGCGGGCTGAAACCAGCGAGGTGTAACGCCACAAAAAACTGAATGTGGCGAGCTTGTGTGGGAGCGGGCTTGCCCGCGATAGCGGTGGGTCAGTTGATCACTATTTGACTGACACTCCGCCATCGCGGGCAGGCCCGCTCCCACATTGGATTTGTGGTGTTTAGAAGACCGTTGGCGAGCACACCTCATCCAAAAATTTCACCACTGTGCCCATGCACGGCTGGCGCTCCTCCACATGGGGCATATGGCTGGAGTCTTCAAACAGCGCTCCGCGCACATCGCCGATTTCATCGAGGAACGCTTTGAATTCCAAGGAAGCGGCCTGGTCGTGGCGCCCGGAAATCACCAGGGTCGGCACCTTGATCTGCGACAACCGGCCAATGTCGAGGGGGCCATGCAAGGCGTTGTACACCGTAGGGTCGGCCGCCATCTGCGCGAAGGTGCGTGCCACTTCTTCGGGCCACGGGTTGATCCGGCACAGGGGCTGGTCATCGAAGCCGGCCGCCAGGTTGGCAGCGATAAAGGCGCACAGGCCCCGGGGTTGGCGAATCGCGTGTTCACTGCCGAGTCTGCCGCCCCAGGCGTGCCCGAGAATCGCGTAATGGTTGTGGATGTGCAGATGGTCGAGCAGGTTGTCCAGCTCTTCGAGAAACAGCTCAAGCGTCCAGAAATCTGCGGGCTGGTGGGGCAGGTGGGTGGAGTGGCCATTGCCCAGTTGGTCATAGTGAATCACCGCATGCCCGCTGGCTGCCACGTCCTTGAAGGCTTCCAGATAGTCATGGGTACCGCCGGGGCCGCCGTGGAGAATGACCAGTGGGGCCTTGCCGCTGTCGAGGTTGCCGGTCACGCGATACCACGTCTGGTAACCGCGAAAGGCTGCATAGCCTTGGCGGGTCTGTTCGATGAATTCCATTTCCGGCCCTGCCATCAAAAATTGGTCGGGTACACGATAGTTTGAACAAAACGTTTAAGTAACTGGCAAAACGGCTAGGTTTTCGTGGCGAGTCGGCAAGGCCCTGGGGTTGTCGGCAGCGCAGTTGCAAAAGTTGAAGGGCCTGGCGGGTGTTCATCGACAGGCCCGCTAACAGTGCTGTCAGTCGGACAGCAGTTTGCTCAGGGCGCCTATATCCATCGCTTCATTGATCGTCACAGGGGCCGAAAAGGTAAAGCGCTCCTTATAGAGCGATTCATATTCCATATCGGCAAACACTTCATTCTCTTGCAGGAAAAGACTGAGTTGAAACAGGCAATAGCCCCCAAATAGTGTGCTCTTGGTCGGCGATAGGATGGCTATCTCATTGCCGGGCCTGACAGCCGCACCCTCGGTGGGCCAGCCTTTGGAGAAGCACTCGGGTTTTAGCCGGGCTTTTTTCAACACGGCTGGCCAACGGCTGTCACCCAGACCGTCGAATTGTTCGCCACCCACCCGGATTTTGAATGAGGTGATGATGCCGGGCCCGATACCTTCGTTGGAAAGATACAGGCCTGCTTTTTCTGCGGTCAGGTGGGGGGTGACCATCAGATACGGCCTGACAGACAGCCGGTTGTGCTCACGCATCAGGTCCAACTGCCAGAAGGAAATCGACGCGGCGGCAATGGAAATCACCACGGCCGCCAGCGAGAGGACTGTGCCGGAGGAGAACCGGGGCTTTTTCGGTGTCAGGGTAGCGGTGGGGCGACGGGGTTTGAAAAGGGGATGGTCATGCTTCTTTTTCACGGGGCGACGTCCTGTCGGGAGGGTTGCAAGATAAATCTCGGGCAAGAAAACCTGCATGTCTGCAGGCTGCTGCTGGCGTGGGGCTCACGACCTGAACTCGAATATACAGACAGGGCATTGATGCCCCACCGGAGGATGAGGTCACAAGCGTTTTTATACCGGCCGGGCCACGGCCGGATCCTTCCCTGGATCTGGCGACAAACGGCTGTTTAGAAGCTGTAGCGGGCGGTCAGTTTCACATTACGGGGGTCGCCGTAGATGTCGTACGGGGTATAGCCGCCATTGGCTACGCTGCTGTAGTAGGTGCGGTCAAACAGGTTGTTGAGGTTGAGTTGCAGGTCCAGTTGCTCACTGGCCTTGTACCCTGCCACCAGGCCGACCACCGTGTACGAGCCCTGCTGGTTTTTCCAGGCAGTGGCGCCGGTGCCGCCCGAGGTGCGGATGCGGCTCTGCTGGTAGACATCACCGCCAACGCGCCAGCGCTGCAGCTCACCGGGCAGGCTGTAGATTGTCGACAGCTTGAACAGTTGGCGCGGTTTAGCGCGGTCGAAGTCCTCGCCCTCGCGGGCGGCGTTGGCGTCGTTGACGTATTTCGTCTGGGTGTAGGTGTAACCGGCGGACAATTGCAAGTCGTCGGTCAGGGCGCCCTGGATTTCCAGGTCAATGCCCTTGCTGCGCACCAGGCCGGCAGCCTCAGAGCATTCACTGGCGGGGCCCGAACCGCAGCCTTTGAAATCGGGCAGGTCCTGGGCGCGATTCTTCTGATCGACCTGGAAAACCGCCATGCTGGCGTTCAGCGCGCCATCAAAATATTCGCCCTTGATGCCCACTTCGTAGTTCTCGCCCACTATCGGTGCGATCACTTTTCGGTCGAGGCCTTTGTTGCTCTGGGGCTTGAAGATATCGGTGTAGCTGACATAGACCGAGTGATTGGCGTCCAGATCGTAGACCAGGCCGGCGTAGCGGGTCAGATTACGCGTAACCTTGTAATTGCCTTCACTGTTGGCGCTGTCTTCGAACGCGTACCAGTCCAGGCGGCTGCCGAGAATCAGCGACAGTGGCTCGGTCAAACGCAGGCGGGTGCTGGCATAGAAACTGTCTTGAGTGGTGGTCTCTGGCAGGCCGTTGTCGCCCCTGACGTAATCGGGTTTGGCGTGACCCCGAGGGTCCCACTCGAAGGGATTGCTGCCCGTGTCGATGAACGCGCTCCAGGCCTTACCGGAACGATAATCCAGCTCGCGCCGACTGAGGCCGACCGTCAGGTCATGCTCTTGCCCGAGCATCTGGAAGGGGCCGCTGAGTGCCAGGTCGTAGCCGGTCTCCTTCTGCTCCATGGCTTCTGTCCATAGATAGTGGCGATCGTAATCCCACACCGAAGAGGCCAGCACGTCGGTGTCGGTCTTGGACTGCATGGCTGCCAGGCGCAGCTTCCAGTCGTTGGCCAAGCCTTGCTCCAGGGTCGCGAAATAGCCAGTGGTGCGATTGTCCGAGTATTCCCAGTCATGCCCCAGGAAGGTGTCGCGTGGCAGCCCCAGATGACCGCCGCCACGTGCCATGGGCAATCCGCCCCAAATGTAGTTGGTGTGGTTCTTCTGCCGGTAAGCCCCGAGTGTCAGGGTGGAGTCATCGCTCAGGTCGGCGTCGACCACGCCGTAGAACAGATCGGCATCACTCTCCACCGAGTCTCGGAAGCTTTTGGCGTCTTGCCGCGAGACCACGGTGCGGGCGCGCAGTGTGCCGTTTTCATTGAGTGGGCCGCCGACATCCAGGGTGCCGGAGTAATCATCCCAACTGCCGGCACTGCCGGTGAGCGTGGCCTGGAATTTATGGGTCGGGCGCTTGCGCACCAGGTTGATGGCGCCAGCAGGGTTGCCCGCGCCCTGGGCCAGTCCGCTGGCGCCACGAACGATCTCGACCCGGTCATACATGGCCAGGTTGGCTTCTCCGCTGGGCAGGTAGGTCAGGAAGCTGGTGGGAAAACCGTCGTACATGATGTTGTCGATGTCGAAGCCGCGCGCACTGAACGTCGGCCGGCCAGCCCCGCCGGAGTTATTGAGAAAAATCCCCGGCGCACTTTTGGCGACATCGCTGATGCTGGTCATGGCCTTGTCGTCCATGCGCTTGCGCGTGACCACGCTGACCGACTGCGGTGTTTCGCGCAAGGTCAAGGGCAGCTTGGTGGCAGTCTGCATGGCCCCGGTGGTGTAGGAACCGGTGTTCTCGGTCATTTCGCCCAGTTCCTGACCGACGATTGCCGTTGCCCCCAATTGCAGGGGGCCGCTCGATTCAGGGGCTTTCTCCAGCATCACGCTATTCCCACCGGTAGCCCGCCAGGTCAAGCCGCTGCCTTGCAGCAGTTCAGCCAATGCGGCCTCCGGTTCTTTGGAACCGACGACCCCAGGGCTGTGCTTGCCCAATACCAACGTGCCATCGAATATCACCTGTAAACCGCTTTGAGCGGCCAGGCGGTTCAGTGCGCCTGCCAGGGGTTGCGGTGCGATATCGAATGAGTGGGGGTCGGCAACCGCCAGGCCGGATATCAGCATGCACAGCATTGTCAGTGGGGTTACGGACAAAGATTTGACTCGCAAACCTTTAGGTAACGGATGGTGCATCGGAGCTCTCCCTAATACGAATCATTATCGCTATAGGGAGGGAAGACGGGCGACACGCCCATAACCGTAAAAATAGTTAAGTTTTGGGTGAAACCACCAGCAGGTAGTTCGTGTAGCGCTCGATTCTGAGTGGGAAGACCTTCTCCAACGTGGCCAAGCCTTCGTCCAAATGATCGAGTTGAAAGGTGCCGCTGACCTTGAGCGCGCCCAGACGCGGGTCTCGTATTATGAAAATTCCCGGCCGATAGCGTTCGACCTGCTCCAACACCTGCGCCAGTGGTGTCAGCTCAAATACCAAGCGACCCTGCTCCCACGCCAGACTCTTGTCGACATCCACACGCTGCTTGGCGCCCAGGCCGTCGGCACGTCCGGCAACGGTCTCGCCAACGCCCAGCGTCAGCGTGTCAGGTCCGTCGGTGACGGCCACACGGCCGCGGCGCACCGTGACATCAACGTGTTCGCCCTCACGGCGCACTGCGTAGATCGTACCCAGGGCCGTTGCGTTGAAGGCACCAGCCTGCACACTGAAGGGGCGCTGCGGGTCCGGCGTTACATTGAACAGGGCCTCGCCCTTGCGCAGGGTAATGCGCCGCCCATTGCCCGTGAGATTCACATCGACAGCGCTGTTGGCATTCAGGGTGATGTGCGAGCCATCAGCAAGGACGACCTGTCGACGCTCACCGGTGCCAGTGTAATAGTCCGCATCCAATGCCATGCGTTGCATCCACGCCACACCAAGACCGAGCACCAACGACGCCGCGATGCCCATCGCCCACATTCGCCGCGAAGATGGCCGTACTGCAGCGGGAGGCTCGGCCAGATACGCACTTAAACACCACACCCGCCGCGCCTCGACAAAAGCCCGCTGATGCTCCGGTGCCTGCTCGCACCACGCCCGTGCCTCTGCCCGATCAGAGGGCAGCGCCGAACCCGAGGTGAGGCGAATCACCCATGCATGGGCAGCGCGCTGAACCTCGGTAACGGACGGGGTGGTGTCGGGTTGATCGTGCATACCGGCTATCGTTGTAGGCATTGGCTGAGAAAGCCGAGCGCAATGGCTAATTGTTTTTCAACCGTACTGGTCGAGACTTGCAGTTGCAAAGCCACTTCTTTGTGGGGCAGGTTTTGCAGCCGACACAACGTAAATATTTGCTGGCACTGGGCAGGTAAACGGTGCAGGGCGTGGGCCATTGCCGCGAGATCTTGTTGTGCAACCACGACATCGAACAGCGCCGGGCTTTCACCTGTCACTTCGTAAAGATAGCCCATGCCTTCGTCGAGGTGCTCTCGGGTTTGCCTGCTGCGTGCATGATCAATGGCCAAGTTTCGAGCAATCTTAAAGATAAAACCGCGAAGATTGAGCACCGGCTTGCGCGGCGGCTGACGGAGCAGGCGGAGGTAGGTTTCCTGAGTCAGATCGGCCGCAGCCTCAGGATTTCGCAACTGGCGATGAAGAAACGAACGCAACTCGCTGGCATGGGCCCGGAAGGCCAGCTCAAGCTCGTCGGTGGTCATGCTCGACATTGGCAGGGGTCACGCAGCGGAAAGTCATGCACTTTAATGATAATGTTTCGTATTAACAATGTTTTTTTGGGGCTGCCATTTGAGTGGCCGGCTACTGAGAGTGGTGGCTTGGGAATGCAGGTGAGGCAGATGATCGGGCTGCGTTGGCGATCAGCTCGTAAGCGCCGCCAGATACCTCATGCGTTAAGGTATAAAACGACGACTGAATCGTGCGGCTCTTAATTTTAGTCCCACTCCTATTTGTTTCTTTTTTTACCCTGATAAGATTTTTCCTGAGATGGCCTTCGCAAGTTTTCAGCATGATCATGAATGCCGCCGCGTTCAACGAGCTCAGTGCGTTACGTTTAATTACGTTGGCGTCCGATGCTGCGTGCGCACATCGGCTTGCTTCTAGGGGGGGCAGTGCTTTGGAGTCCCGTACCTGGCTGGCATGGACGGCAGGAGGGTGGCCAGTCATTCGTGATTGAATGCGCGGTGCCAGGACAGTAGTGTAAATACTTTATTGTGGGGGGCGTCGGCTGGGAAAGTCTCTGTATGTTTTCGATGGTTTAGCGGCGGCTTGATCATGTTAAAGATTTTTGTGAGCATTTTAATTAGAGGCCATCACGGCTCTCGTGTTTTGTTTGGTGTCTTTGTCAAAGAGGAAATATCTTCAGAGTTACGACCACTATCGGTACCACGCATCAAATCAGGTACTGCTTTCTTGAGTTGGATTGGATTCTTTAACTACGAATTAAAGCTTTAGGTCACCACCTTCTTGTGGTGGGTCTTTGGAGATTGGATTTTGTTGGTTTGGAAAGCCAGTGGAGGGGTTAGAGATTGCGCGCTCCTTCCCCGTTATTGGCCAAGCTTGAAACATGAATGATAGTGGAATCGACGAGGGTGTCCTGGCGCAGCGACAGGTCTTTTCTTGCAAGTAGCCGGTGATGGCTACAAGGGTTGCAGGGGCGAGCCTATACTTCTTCAGTAAGGGCTGAACGCTTATGATCGTCGGTTTCGTAAAGAGCTTCTTCCATGGCTGGATCACTCAGGAATAACCAGTTCTGTGACGGATGAATAAATGCATGGTCTCAATTTTATGCCGCCGCCGGCCTTGGGCTAGAAAGTCTCGATCAGCCCCAATAGGTCTGCCTAGGGCGTAACTATATCCATCTCGGCGAGGAAACATTTGCGCCGTGTTTACTTGAGTTTATCGGCGTGCTCACAATCAGAAAAGCTTATCTGGTTCATGGCTGACTCGGATCAGTTAGTTGTGCGTATTTCGGCATGTCCTCGAACTTGATCGGGGATTTTACAGGGGGGGTGTCACACTATTAGTTGAGGGAGGAAGGGGTGGATGAGTGTTTGCACTAGAATGAAATTTCGCTGTAAAAAAGGTGAATTTTCTACATTTCTTTTTCTTAGTTGTTAGGTAATATTTTTGAACTTGCTCGGTTTATCTCGCAAGTGCAGATTCATTTTGATTTTCCAAGTGTTTAAGCACTAATAACTATCCAGGAGCTAAAAAGCATGCGTATTAATTCTTCTGTACAGACTCTTGTGGCGGCGTCTTTGCTGATGTCCAGCATTGGTGTTATGGCCGCCCCGGTTCTGTCGAACGGTGGGACCGTACATTTTAAAGGTGAAATTGTTAATGCTGCCTGCTCGGTCAGTGCCGACTCAGCGGACCAGACAGTAACATTGGGGCAGTACCGATCTGCGAAGTTCAAAGCGGTAGGCGACAAAACTGGATTGGTTCCTTTCACTATCAAGTTGCAGGATTGTGACAGTACAGTTTCTTCCAAGGCTTCTGTGGCCTTCACTGGTACCGTTGATGCTGCTGACCCTAGCGTGCTTGCTGTCAGCAATATCGGTGGCGGTTCGTCCGGTGCAGCCGGCGGTGTGGGTATTGAAATATCCGATAGTCAGGGGGCAGTGTTAGTGCCCAATAGCGGGATGTTCTCTGCGTCTCACCAGCTGAAAGATGGCGACAACGTGTTGGCACTCAATGCGCGTTATAAGTCAACGCTTGCGGCAGTGACGCCGGGTGCGGCAGACGCAGACGCAACCTTTACCATGCAATACGAGTAATGCTTCTGTAGCACACGGATACTAAGGACGACAGTGCTGCCAGGGAAGGTGGCAGGGCTAATCGCATCTGGGGGTTGTTTTTGAGTGCTAAACACCGCTATGCGCGGCTCTGTTCTGTCGTTCTTTGACTGCTGTTGCTAGCAACAAATACAACGTACTGATCAATGGTGGGGTTGTTCATATCTGTGGTGCAATTACGGCGCAAGCCTGCGGTGTTTCGGCTGAGCGCGTTGTGCAAATTTCAGTATAGAGAGTGGTAAAAACTCTGCTGCCAGCGTCGGGCTGGCTAATTTTTGTAATGCCGGAAACGGCGTTGTGCCTAACGCTGCATCCGAGCCACTGGTTCTTCTGCGTGAGGGTGCGATGTTGTTTCGTTTTTCTGCTCGTGAGATGAACGGCGGTAACGCGAATACCTGTACCTGGTTTGCTGTTTCGTACCAATGATCGCTACCGGGCAGGCGTTGTACTTGTTAATTTAAAGGGGTTTTTGTGTTGATAAAGTACGCTTTACGCTTTCGCAATGTAACAGCTGGCTTAATTGTTATATTCAGCTCCTTTTACACCTTAACGGCACAGGCTGGTGGTGTTGCACTGGGCGCAACGCGAGTTGTTTATCCGGCCGGCGCCAAACAAGTATCGCTGGCGGTGAACAACAGCGACAAAAAAAATCGTTTCCTGATTCAATCGTGGGTTGATGACGTTGCTGAGAAGAAGTCATCTGACTTTGTGGTGACGCCACCATTGTTTGTCAGTAAACCCAAAAGTGAGAATACCTTGCGCATCATGTATGTCGGCGCTGATTTGCCGAAAGACCGCGAAAGTGTATTTTGGCTAAACAGCAAGGCCATTCCTGCTGTTGAGCGTGACGATTTACAGGATAAGAACGTACTGCAGATTGCTATCTTGTCGCGGGTCAAGTTGTTTGTGCGGCCTGCCAATTTGCCTTCAACTGCTGCTGACGCACCTGGGCAATTGAAGTTCTCGCGTCAGGGCGAAGTGCTGAAAATTGAGAACCCATCGCCCTATTATGTTTCGCTCGTCAGTCTGGCGATCGGTACGCGTAACTTGCCAAATACTATGGTTCCGCCGATGAGCAACAGTAGTGTGTCGATTCCAGACAGTGCTTCAGGAGCTGTCAGTTACCAAACAGTAAATGATTACGGCGCCATCACGCCTGTCACAACGGTGCCATTGAAGTAATAAGTTTGAATTACATTGCCGCTCAATATTCTCACATGCTCAAGTAAATGATTTTCCATCGCTGCATGGAAACGTTTGAAAAGCGTCATGTTGCGCCGTGCTTTCAGGTGCTGGTAGGGGCTTATGCTAACGATTAATCTTAATAAATCTAAGTCTGCTGGCAGTGTTTTTTTTACGGTCAGCTTTTGCATGGCTTGCATTGTCAGTACCGCCACGAAGGCAGAGGAGTTCTTTAACCCGGCCTTTCTGTCTGGTGACCCAAATGCGGTCGCCGACCTTTCGCGTTTCGAAAAAGGTGAAGGGCAGGCTCCGGGCAACTACCGCGTTGAAATCTATTTGAATGATGAATATATGTCCACCCAGAACCTTTCGTTTGGAGCGCGCCATCGTGCATCAGAAGGCGAAGCGCAGTTGGATGACTCCGGGTTGAGTGCCTGCATTACCCGTGAGCATTTGGAGCGTGTGGGTGTGAAAGTTGAATCATTGACCTTGCTGCAAGGCGCTCTGCCGGATAAGTGCATCGATCTGGCGGCAGCCATACCCCAGGCTGGGGCGCGGTTCGACTTTGAAGGTCAGCGTCTGTACATCAGCATCCCACAGGCTGCTCTGAAAAGTAATGCACGGGGCTACGTTTCACCCGATGAGTGGGATCATGGCATTAACGCATTGTTGCTGAACTACAACTTTACCGGCAGCAACACCCGTAACAGTATGGGTGGGGGCAGCGCCAACTACGGTTTTCTGGGGCTGGATAGCGGTGTTAACTTGGGTGCCTGGCGTTTCCGTAACACGTCCAGCTTGATCTACAGCAACGGCTATGGACGCGGCACTAACGAATGGCAGAGCATCAGTACCTATGCGCAACGCACGATTGCACCCCTGAAGTCAGAACTGACGTTAGGTGATAGCTCTACCCCGAGTGACGTTTTCAACAGCTTGGGGTTTCGCGGCGCGCAATTGGCTTCAGATGACAACATGCTGGCGGACAGTTTGCGCGGGTTTGCACCTACCGTGAGAGGGATTGCCAACAGTAATGCCAAAATCACCATCAAACAAAATGGCTATGTCATTTATCAAACCTACGTCGCGCCAGGACCTTTTGAAATTAGTGATCTTTACCCTACCTCCAGCAGCGGGGACTTGAAAGTTACGGTGACCGAAGCTGATAGCTCGGAAAATACTTTCACTGTGGCTTACTCGGGAGTGCCAGTGCTGCAACGTGAAGGGCGGGTAAAGTATGCGCTGACGGTGGGGCAGTATCGCAGTAACACGATAGAACAGGGTAAACCAGGTTTTGGCCAAGGTACTGTTATCTGGGGCGGCCCGCATGGCATCACGCTTTATGGTGGCTCGCAACTCGCCAACAATTACACTGCCTTCGCCGTTGGGTCGGGGGTTAACCTGGGGACATGGGGTGCAGTGTCGGCAGATTTGACCCAGGCGAATAGCGTACTCGCCGATGACAGCCGGCATCAGGGGCAATCGTTGCGCTTTTTGTATGCCAAGTCGCTAAACCAGTTGGGCACAAACTTTCAATTGCTGGGCTATCGCTTTTCAACCCAAGGTTTTTATACGCTGGATGATACCAGTTACCGCCAAATGAGCGGGTACAAGGTGAATGCTCAAGATGGGCCGGTGGAGATAAAACCGACCTACCAGGATTACTTCAACCTCAATTACACCCGCAAAGGCCATACGCAAGTGAGCGTCACCCAGCAATTGGGGAATAAAGGCTCGGTATTCCTGAGCGGCAGCCGTCAGTCCTACTGGAACAGCGACAAAACCGATGATCTATGGCAGTTGGGATATAGCGGCTTTTGGCGCGATATCAATTACAACGTGACGTATAGCTACAATAAAAGCGCGAGCATGGGCGGTTCGGATAACCAGTTATCGTTGAACTTGTCTTTTCCGTTGGGTGACTGGCTGTCCAAGGGCGGCAAGAGCACCGACATTACCAGCTCCCGAAACACGATGTACGGCACTTATTCGGCTAATACCGATACACACGGTCAGATGACCCAGCGTGCAGGTGTAAGTGGTACTGCAACGGCGGATAACAACCTGAATTACAGCGTACAACAAGGTTACGGTGACCAGGGGGGCGCAAGCGGAAGTGCGAATCTGCGCTATCAGGGCGGCTATGGCAACGGCTCTGCCGGTTACAGCTACAACCGAAACTACCAGCAAGTCACCGTTGGGCTGAGCGGCGGTTTAGTGGGCCACGCCAACGGCGTGACCTTCAGCCAGCCATTGGGGGATACCAACGTGTTGATCAAGGCGCCAGGCGCCACTGGAGTCAAGATTGAAAACGCGACCGGCGTCAGGACCGACTGGCGCGGCTACGCGGTGATGCCTTATGCAACCACCTATCACACCAATCGAATCGCACTGGACACCACCTCGCTCAAAGACAATGCCGATCTGGACGAACCCGTCATGAACGTAGTGCCTACCCGCGGTGCACTGGTAAGGGCCGAGTTCATCACGCGCGTCGGTGTAAGAGCACTGGTGACTCTGGTGCAAACCAACGGCCAACCTGTGCCGTTCGGTTCTACCGTTGAACGGCAGGACGGCAAAGGCGGCAGCATCGTCGGTGAAAACGGTCAGGTTTATCTGGCGGGCTTGCCGCTCACGGGAGACTTGTCTGTGAGCTGGGGGCCGGGAACACGTCAGGCGTGTCACGCCCGCTATCAGTTACCCAAAAGCAGCGAAGGCAACGTCGTCAGTTACGCCAAAGTAGAGTGCCAGTGATGGTGGGGAGTAGGGTGGTAATCATGTTAAGCAGAGCGATTGGACTGTTGCTAATACTCAGTAGCGTCCCGGCAATGGCCGATTGTACTGGCTGCAATCAAGCAATCAATTTGACGCTGACTGAAACATTGGACAGCCATGCCAATGAGCCAGGGCAAACGAAGATCTCGTCAAACTTTACTGTGAACTCTTTTCAAATGGGCATGGGGGAGGGGCTAAAGAGCATCTCTTTCACAAGATTTAATAATTCTATGCCGCCTTACAACACCGCCCCTGATAACTGGGTTTATCAGCCGGTGGATGATTATCTTGCCGTTGCTGTTCGATTTCGCGGGGTTTGCGGATATTCTTACGCTCCCTTCAATCGGCCAGTTCTTGACACGAGTACCTGTCGGCCTGGTAAGACAGGCGATAAATTCGTAGATACGACTTGGGAAAGCTCAATAAAAATTACGCAAAAGATGGTAGGAGGGGTTTACCGGAAGAATTTGTTATTAGGTACTTGGGGAGCATGTGAGGGGGTATGCAGTGTTCAAAATGTTATTTTTGCAAAAGTGTATTTGAACTATAGCATTACCGTCCCTGAAAATTGCGTGCTCGATACGAATGACCTCGTGACGGTGGATTTTCCCAACAGCATCTCCACTGGAGCGTTCAAAACGGCCGGTGCCAAGGCAGAGGGGGTTAGTCCCGAGGTTCGATCCATTGCCCTGCAGTGCAGCAATATCAAGCAGCAGGCCAGCCTGACGATGCGTGTTCAAGCTGATGACGTCAGTGGCGATGCCATTGTCTCGACTAATCCGGACGTCGGCTTCGTGGTCACCGACAAGAGCGAAAAGCACCTGAGACCGAACTCGTTCAACAGCTTGATTCCATTTAAGCTGGACAACAACGGTAGCGCTAACGTCACCATCAAAGTCTTTCCGGTCAGTGTTACCGGGAAACCACCTGCGGAGGGGCCTGTTACCTCGCGGGCGTATCTTCGGGTTGACTATCAATAACAGGAGGCTGCTATGCGAACATTAAATCGGCAGCTGGGCTTGGGGCTTCTATTGTTGTCCGGCTTTTCGAACGTGACACAAGCAGAGTTGGCCAGGATTAACTTACTTATAACCGCAAAGTTAGTGGCCGCGAGCTGTGAGGTGAGTGTCGGTTCAGACAATCAGTATGTGTATATGGGCACTTGGGCTGTGCGGCAATCCACCAGTACATTGCCAACAATGCCTGCGGCACGCTTTGTGATTAACCTGGAAAATTGCAACGGTCTGAAGAAGGGCATCTCAGTCACCTTTAGTGGCGCCGCAAACCCGACTGACCCGAGGCTGCTGGCTCTCAGCGGGAACGGCTCGGCGAAAAATGTCGCGATTGCCCTTTTGGATCAGAACCGCACCCTCCTGCCACTCGGGCAAACCATCTTAGCGGCGGCTGCGCCTGTAAACGGGAGCCGCACTGCCGCGCTGGTATTCTTCAGTCAGTATCGCGCAACCGGCCCGGTGACGCCGGGGAAGGGAGATGCCGACGCAACCTTTAGGTTGACTTATGAGTAGTCGCGGGCGCGTACTGGGGGGTTGCCTGCGTCGCACTTCTTTTCACGCCTGACGGAGTATGGAGTGCTGGAAGACCTGCTGTTTCAGCCGTTTCATGAACGTGCGGCTCCTGTAGGACCAGGGGTATTGCTTCAATCTTTCACTCAACATTCTTCCCGAGTAACTAGGCCACGAACCGCATAGTAGGGCCATTACTGTCTACACCCTGGCTATATGACGTGCGCGCCAGATAGGTCGACACGGTCGTTGCGCATCCTGATCGTCGACAAATACGCCACGCACAAATATCCATAAGTGAAGGCCAGGCTTGAGAAGCAGAAACGCGTTCACACGGATCTCCAGTTCGTGGATGAGCATGGTTGAACGCTTCTTTCGCTCGCTATGTCTGGATTTCCAAAGAGGAAGATGTTTTGTGCGAGATGCTGCGGGTTCGTGAGGCAATAGTGTTCCAAACATAAAAAATGTTGTTTTTGAGTTCATTTAATTACTGCAGGTGGGCGTAATTGTGCGCTTTTGCTTTAAGTAAGTTGTAAGTTCTTTGTATGGCTTTATAATTCATGTGCATTTAATTTGTGGTGCTAGACATTAAAGATGTGTGAGTTTTACTTTTGCATTTGCTATGGCGCAAACAGCTGAGGCATCTCGGGTGATCACGGTGCTGGAGCAAATCAACGAAAAGATAGGGCCGTGGCACGCTGTATTCAGTCGGTGGGTCGGTGGAACCTAAGCAGGGTATGCGCCGTGAGAGAATGAGTCGGAGCATCGCAGTGCGATTCATTTTTTCAGAGTGTTCCTATATGAAAATCGCGGCAACGACCAGATAATTATTGCTGAAAAAGACAGGAGCCCTCTTATTCGGAGTATTAAAAACTTCACAATTGCAACTGTTCGATGCCACCAATGACAACGTCATCTCGTTGCAGATTACCAACATGACCATGGGCCGGCTTAGCCTGAGCGTTCTTGAACTGGTCAAGATTAGTGATATTGTTGGCAGCGATGTGACTTCGGATAATTCTTTCCCGGCCTACGAGTAATTTGTTGTTCAGGCTGGAGCCCGCTATCCCTATCTTCGATCAACTTTTAGCGGCAGCATCCGTGTGGTATCGCGCACCTGCCAAACTCCGAATGTCGAGTCGGTACGGATGAGCCACGCCAATGGTATATCCACGAATGATGGGTTCTTATCCGTTTAAATCTTTCATACCTATATCGAATAAAATGTCTTAGGAGTACGGATGTATACAGCCTTGGTGGTAGATGATCACCCGTTTATACGCACGGCCGTGGTGATGCTGTTGTCGCAAGAACGGTTTGAGACGGTAGCCGAAACGAATAATGGTGCAGATGCCGTGCAACTGGCTCGCCAGCATCAACCGGATTTAATCGTGCTGGACATTGGCCTTCCAAAACTCGACGGCCTGGAAGTTATCCGCCGCATCAAAGCGTTGAAATTGCCCAGCAAAATCCTGGTACTCACTTCCCAACTGCCGACGTTTTATGCGTCGCGCTGCCGAAGCATGGGGGCCGACGGTTACATCTGTAAAGTGGATGAGCCGCAAAAGTTCCGTGAAGCACTGACGACCGTCATGTCCGGCTATACGGTATTCCCCAGTCTGGAAACGGATTCGGTTCGTCGCGGTGACCAGGACGCCTCCGACCAGCACCTGATCAGTGCATTGTCAAACCGTGAGTTGGTGGTCCTGCAGCAACTGGCCAGAGGCATGAGCAATCTGCAAATCGGCGAGCTCATGCTGTTGAGCAACAAGAATATCAGCGCCTACAAAAAACGTTTGTTAAGCAAGCTCAAACTAACCTCGCAAGTAGGCTTGGCTGACTTCGCCAAACGAAATGCCCTTATCTGAATGAACGCATCTGTTCGTATGGGCATCCGTTCGGCTGTTTACTGATGGCCTGCCTTTGCTGGAGAACCCAGACCGGCAATAGCCCCCGGCTGCTTTCTTGCCGGGCCCGTTCCGAGCTGCGAGGCTGCCCAGTGCTTCCTGACCCCGGCCTCTCTGACAGGATGGCGGTACTCAATGCGAACTTCGGCGCTGAGGTTGTAGGTGGTTTGATAGCAGATCCTCCACCTCCTCACGACTAGGCGCGTAAGCCCCGGCATGTGAGCAAGACACCGACGCACAAGCAGCGGAGAACTCCAATCGTGCATGGGGCTCTTGGATGCCTAACAACTTCGAGGCGAGCCATCCGGCCATACTCGAATCGCCGGCACCCACCGTATCAGAGACCTCAACGGTGATCGCGGGCTGTTCAAACTTCAGGTCGCCGGCATACAGCACCATGCCTTTCGCTCCACGGGTGAAGAGAATCTGCGCACTAGCATTCATTGTCCGCAACGCTTGAAGCGCCTGTTCTTCGTTCAGTCCAGGGTATATCTGGCGAAGATCCTCATCCGAGAGCTTGATGATGTCTGCAAGCTCCACCATAGTCGGGAACGTCAGCTCGCGGTAGCGGGTGTCCATCAGGTTGCGCCAGTTCGGGTCATAGCTAATCAGCTTGTCTTCTTCCTTCACCCTCCTGGCCACCTCAACAAGTCTGTCCCCCAATGGCTGACGGGCAAGGCTGATACAGCTGAAGTGACAGAGTCGAGCCGCATCTAACCAACCTGCCGGGAGTTGGTCCACATCAAAAAGTAGATCGGCCTCGCCCGCAAAGAAATACCGAGGAGGGTGGCTTGAGGGCACGATCGCTACCAGAGGGTCAGCGTCAACTCTCTGGAGGAATCTCATGTCCAGGCCGGCAGCCTTCGATTGCTGTGCGAGCTCATCGCCCAATGAGTCGGTACTGATCGAACCGGCAAATGCAGTGGGCACGCCGAGGCGGCTCATTGCGCGGGCCACGTTCCAGGGCGCGCCACCTGGATAGCCCTGCCACTGTCCGGGCGAGTGTTGAACCACGTCGGTCAGTGCTTCACCAAACACAATAACGCTCGGCAATTGCATATTCATCCTCTCTTGTATCGGGGACACTATCGTGCGTCACATCGATAGGCGCGGTCTCACCGCGCCTGTGTGATCGGTAGCGATGGGTGAAGACTTTCTCGGTTGAAGAGCGTCACGGCAGTAAGACGCCGGTACTCACTCGGGGTCTGATGCATTTCACGACGGAAGTGCCGATTGAAATTGGAGACGTTTTCGTAGCCAACCTCAAAGCAGATTTCGGCGACCGAGAGCTGTGTCTGGACGAGTAGCCGACATGCACGCTGGATGCGCAGCTTGCGCATCAGGTCTATGAATCCGTGGCCGGTGATTCGTTTGAAGAAGCGCGAAAAGCCTGCCTCGCTCATCCCAATGCGCTCGGCGATGACAGATAGTCTGACCTCGGATGTGAGCTCGTTGATCAGGTAGTCGAATGCCTGATTAATTCGCTCCGAGCTGCGTTCGTTCAATGAAGGTGAGTAGCAGGCGCTGGCCAATACCCGAATTTCGCGCTTTGGCGCCCTTGCCAGGGTGCCTATCAGTTGCAGGAACATGATCAGGCGCTGTAGCCCCGTTACCTCGCCGATTTCCTCAAGCAGCAAAGCGGCCTCGACGGCCGTACCCCCAGTAAACTCGATTCCACGTTGTGCCAGCTCAAACAGTGTTTTCAACTCTAATAGTTCAGGCAGTGAACCTCGGAGGTCGAGCAGGGCGGCACCATCAAACTGCAGAACCACGTCGCGGCCTACGAGTTGTTCTCCCGGCGCGATATCTCCCATCCAATCATGGGGAAGACCAGGGCCAATCAGTGCGACATGTCCTGCGGTGAAGGGCCCGATGTAATCCCCAGCCAAAAGTTTGCCGCTTCCTTGTCGAATCAGGTGGATTTCATATTCCGGATGGTGGTTCCAACGGGCGAGGGAGTATGGATAGTCGTGCTCGTACCATCGAAAACTCTGATCGGGTTCAGGAAGGATGACCTCAAGATCGGCTGGTCGGTGCTCGAACAAAGCAGCGCGGTTATCAGGCATCTCGTGCCCCTTTTATAGTTGTTCTACGGATCGAATGCGCTAACCATACGCCGATCTCGCCTGAGACTGGTAGTCCATCTATTGCGGCATATTGATACTTTTTTGATTTCTGCTGGCTTCAAGTTTCTCGATCATAAAAGTATCAATTCGGCGTCCGGGATTCGTTTGAGAGCGGGTCGGGTAGGTGATTTAATCAAATCACCCACAACTGCAATGCGGTCTTGATCTGCTCACCAGTGGTGAACAACAACAATAATAGCTCCGGTCATCTGGCTTGGAGTGGAGAGCCCCATGAAGATTACGAATGCGCTAATTCTTTCTACTGGTCTGTCATTCGCCCTTGCTAGCCATGCCGCTGAGACGCTGACCATCGCGACGGTCAACAACGGTGACATGATTCGAATGCAGCGGCTATCCAAGGTCTTCGAGCAGCAGCATCCCGACATCAAACTGAACTGGGTCGTACTCGAAGAGAACGTTCTGCGTCAGCGCCTGACCACTGACATTGCCACTCAAGGTGGTCAGTTCGACGTGTTGACCATCGGCACCTACGAGACCCCAATGTGGGGTGCAAAGAACTGGCTGGAGCCGATGAAGAATCTCCCGGCCGACTACGACGTCGAGGATATCTTTCCTGCCGTACGCCAGGGTCTTTCCGTTAACGATACGCTCTACGCATTGCCGTTCTACGGCGAAAGCACCATCACGTACTACCGCACCGATCTGTTCAAGGCAGCAGGATTGACGATGCCAGCACAGCCGACCTGGTCGCAACTGGGCGAGTTCGCTGCCAAGCTCAATGATCCCTCGAAGGATCAGTACGGCATGTGCTTGCGTGGCAAAGCTGGCTGGGGCGAAAACATGGCCTTGCTTACCACGATGGCCAACGCCTTCGGGGCTCGCTGGTTCGATGAGAATTGGCAGCCTGAGTTCGATGGTCCTGAGTGGAAGGCAGCTGCGACGTTTTATGTTGATACCCTGAAGAAATACGGCCCTCCTGGAGTATCCAGTAACGGGTTCAACGAAACGCTGGCCCTTTTCAACAGTGGAAAATGCGCGATTTGGGTTGATGCAAGCGTGGCGGGATCTTTCACCACCGATAAGGAGCAGAGCCGGGTGGTGGACAGCGTAGGTTTCGCGCCAGCGCCTACTGAGGTTACCGACAAGGGGGCATCGTGGTTGTACGCCTGGTCATTGGCAATTCCTGCCACTTCCAAACACAAAGAGGCCGCCAAATCGTTTGTCACTTGGGCCACCTCCAAAGAGTACATCCAGCTAGTTACCGATAAGGATGGCATCACGAACGTACCGCCCGGTACACGCATCTCAACCTACAGTGACGCTTACCTCAAGGCCGCGCCATTTGCTCAGGTAACGTTGCAAATGATGAAGCACGCTGACCCGTCGCAGCCTTCAGCCAAACCTGTTCCGTACGTGGGCATCCAGTACGTGGTGATCCCCGAGTTTCAGTCGATCGGTACATCTGTAGGCAAGCTTTTCTCCGCAGCATTGACAGGACAAATGTCGGTTGAGCAAGCGCTGGTTTCTGCCCATTCCACAACCAAGCGCGAGATGAAGCGTGCGGGCTATCCAAAAAATAAATAGCTCCTTACCTCCGCCGGCTTAGCGCCGGCGGCCACAGCCGCACAGGTAAATAATCATGAACACGTCCATTATTCGAGCCCGGCTTGCGGTCTCGGCCCCCTCACGCGCGCGCTGTTTGATCAATCCAGGATGGTTTCTGGTGTCGCCATCGGTTGCTCTTTTGTTGCTCTGGATGATCGTGCCGCTGGCTATGACCGTTTATTTTTCGGTGATTCGGTACAGCCTGCTCAATCCAGGCGAAAACGAGTTCGTTGGCCTGGAAAACTTTGCCTATTTCGTGACGGATTCGGGTTTTCTTCCAGGAGCGCTTAACACGTTGATATTGGTGGGCAGCGTGCTGCTGATCAGCGTGATTTTGGGTGTCTTGATTGCAGCCTTGCTTGAGGCAAGCGAGTTCTTTGGACGCGGCATCGTCAGGGTGCTGCTCATCTCGCCGTTTTTCATCATGCCGACCGTGGGTTCGCTGATCTTCAAGAACCTGATCTTCCACCCTGTCTCCGGGATACTCGCGGCCGTATGGAAGTTCTGCGGGGCACAGCCTGTCGATTGGCTAGCTCATTACCCACTCTTCTCGATCATTGTCATCGTTTCCTGGCAGTGGCTGCCTTTTGCGATCTTGTTGCTGATGACAGCCATGCAGTCGCTCGATCAAGAGCAGAAAGAGGCCGCCCGATTGGATGGGGCAGGTGCGCTGGCCATCCTCTGGCATTTGACTCTGCCACATTTGGCCAGGCCCATCGCGGTGGTGGTGATGATCGAGACGATTTTCCTGCTGTCGGTATTTGCAGAAATCTTCACCACGACAAATGGCGGACCTGGGTTCGCTTCAACCAACCTCGCCTATCTGATCTACAACCAGGCACTGGTGCAGTTCGATGTGGGCATGGCCTCGGCCGGTGGCCTGATTGCGGTGGTGATCGCCAACATCGCGGCGATTGTGCTGGTGCGCATGATTGGCAAGAACCTGACCGACAAAGCCTGAGGACAACGCCATGATGACGCTCAAACAATCCCGGTCCCTGCAAAGTGCACTGCTCGGCACCTTGGCCTGGGTCACTGCTTTGCTGTTGTTCTTTCCGATCTTTTGGATGGTGCTTACCAGTTTCAAGACTGAGATCGACGCCTTCGCGACGCCGCCACAGTTCATCTTCATACCTACGCTAGAGAATTACTTGCACATCCAGGAGCGCAGTGACTACTTCCACTTCGCGTTGAACTCGGTGCTGATTTCCTTCTCCGCTACAGCGTTGTGCATGCTGATCGCGGTGCCGGCGGCCTACTCGATGGCGTTCTATGAGACCAAGCGCACCAAGCAGACGCTGCTTTGGATGCTGTCGACCAAGATGCTTCCCCCAGTAGGGGTGCTCATGCCTATTTACCTTCTGGCGAAGGGGGCGGGGCTACTGGACACCCGGATCGCGCTGATCGTGATCTACACCCTGATCAACCTGCCCATCGTGGTGTGGATGATTTACACGTACTTCAAAGACATCCCCCGGGAGATTCTGGAGGCGGCCAGGCTGGACGGGGCGACCCTGGGGCAGGAGATGCTGCGCGTGCTGCTGCCCATCAGCAAGGGGGGGCTGGCGTCGACCATGCTGCTCTCGATGATTCTGTGCTGGAACGAGGCCTTCTGGTCGCTCAACCTGACGAGCTCCAGCGCGGCACCTCTGACCGCGCTGATCGCTTCCTACTCAAGCCCCGAGGGCCTGTTCTGGGCGAAGCTTTCTGCGGTCTCAACATTGGCCTGCGCACCTATCTTGATTTTCGGCTGGATCAGTCAGAAGCAATTGGTTCGTGGGTTGTCCTTCGGCGCCGTCAAATGACGACGTCGAAAATTCACTGATTTCGCGAAGGCTCCAATTTCATACAGGACTTTACGCATGGCCACTTTGAAAATAGAAAATCTCAAGAAAGGTTTCGAGGGACTGTCCATCATCAAGGGCATTGATCTCGAGGTTAAAGACAAGGAGTTTGTGGTGTTCGTAGGGCCGTCGGGGTGTGGCAAGTCGACCCTGTTGCGCCTGATTGCAGGTTTGGAAGACGTCACGAGCGGCACGATCGAGCTCGACGGCCGAGACATCACTGAGGTGACTCCTGCCAAACGAGACCTGGCCATGGTATTCCAAACCTATGCCCTGTATCCGCACATGACGGTACGCAAGAATTTGTCATTTGCCTTGGATCTGGCCGGTGAGAAGAGGCCGGATGTGGAAAGGAAAGTCGCCGAGGCCGCTAGGATTCTCGAACTTGGTTCGCTGCTCGACCGCAAGCCTAAGCAGTTGTCAGGTGGCCAGCGCCAACGAGTCGCTATTGGGCGTGCGATTGTCCGAAACCCCAAGATTTTTCTGTTCGATGAGCCGCTGTCCAACCTTGATGCTGCGCTGCGTGTACAGACGCGCTTGGAGCTATCCCGACTGCATAAGGAGCTGCAGGCGACCATGATCTACGTGACCCATGACCAGGTCGAAGCCATGACGCTCGCCACCAAGGTTGTTGTGCTTAACGCAGGGCGGATCGAGCAGATTGGTTCGCCGCTCGAGCTCTATCATCACCCTGCCAACCTGTTCGTTGCCGGCTTCCTCGGGACACCAAAAATGGGATTCTTGCAGGCGACTGTACATGCCGTGCATGCATCGGGGGTGGAGGTTAGATTCGTCGCTGGAACCACTTTGCTCATTCCACGCAACAGCAGTGCGTTGTTGGTCGGTCAATCCGTGACGATCGGGATACGGCCGGAGCATTTGACCCTGGGCGTCGAAGGCCAGGTGCCGGTCACGACGGATGTCACCGAGCGCCTGGGTAGCGATACCTTCTGCCACGTAAATGTCGATTCGGGAGAAAGCCTGACGGTACGTGTCCAGGGGGATTGCGAAGTGCCGTACGCCGCCCGGCGTTATCTCTCCCTCAATGTCGCTCATTGCCATCTGTTTGATGAGAGCGGTCTTTCGATAAGCCCTGCGGCATCACGCGTGGCCTGACTTTCATCAGGCGCGCTCTTTCGATGAAGCGCGCCACGAACCAAAAAGGTAGATTCAATGAAACGTCTCGAAGGTAAAAGCGCTTTGATCACTGGTTCCGCGCGCGGTATTGGACGCTCGTTTGCCCAGGCTTACATCGGTGAAGGCGCTACGGTCGCTATCGCCGACATCGATTTGGAAAGAGCTCAAGCGACGGCCTCCGAGCTGGGGCCGCAAGCTTACGCGGTGAAGATGGACGTCACCCGCCAGGCGTCCATTGATGCAGCAATCGCCGAGGTCGTTGCCCGCGCCGGAAAGCTGGACATCCTTGTGAACAATGCGGCGTTGTTCGATCTTGCACCGATCACCGAGATCACTCGGGAAAGCTACGACAAGCTTTTTGCAATCAATGTCAGCGGGACGCTGTTCACGCTTCAGGCAGCGGCGAAGCAGATGATCAGTCAGGGGCATGGTGGGAAGATCATCAACATGGCCAGCCAGGCGGGTCGCCGCGGTGAGGCGCTGGTAGGCGTCTACTGCGCCACCAAGGCGGCCGTCATCAGCCTTACGCAGTCTGCTGGACTCAACCTCATCAAGCACAAGATCAATGTCAATGCGATTGCCCCGGGGGTTGTCGATGGCGAACACTGGGGCGGCGTCGACGCGCTCTTCGCCAAACACGAGAACCGACCTCTAGGTGAGAAGAAGCGGCTCGTCGGCCTTGAAGTTCCGTATGGGAGAATGGGGACGGCAGAGGATCTGGTAGGAATGGCAATTTTCCTGGCGGGCGCGGAGAGCGATTACATCGTCGCACAAACGTACAACGTTGATGGGGGGAACTGGATGAGCTGAGTGCTGGAGGATGTTTGGGTGACAGGAGGGCGGCACATGTTCTGATCACCAGGCGGTTCGATTCAGCTTCCTCGCGATTACACTGCCCGACTCTTGAGAGCCTGGCAGTGTGATCCACCGTCCGATTGTTGTGAATCGCCCCGGTCCGCCTTTTGTTGAGAGTAGTGCAGCGATTTTCATGGCGATGGTCTCTAAAGTGAAGAGTGAGAGACGACGCGTAGATCATGCTATGCCTGGATCACCAGCTTGGGTGATCCGATAGAGATATGGCTCCGCGACCTGGACTCCCACCAGGGACCCAATTTATTTATTGAATATAAATATCCGTTCTTTGATCCATTTTATAAGCTCTTCTGCACCCACAGATTGGGGCTTTCTTTTTTTAACTAGAAGACGAGCATAAATGTTTTGGAATAGTGGGTGATCGATTGATCGAGTCACAAGATCTCCGCTGATCATATCGTTAAAGGCGGAAAATTCGCTCATCATTGTTACCGCATCTCCGCTCATCACATAACGTCGGAGGGCGGTGAGAGAGTTCGTTACCATGGCCGGTCGAATGGATAGATTTTCTGTATGGGTTACGAGCTGAATAACCTGGCCTAATCCGTATTGAAGCGGCATCACCGCTAGCGGGTAATGCAGTATCTCTTCGAGTTTCAGAGGTTCACTGAGATGCGTAAGCGGATGATCTGATCGCATGAGCAATCGAACAGGTTGCAGTGATGATGCGCGGTAAATGACTTCAGGATGCGCAGGTGGATTGTATGCGAGGCCAATATGGGCAGCGCTCTGAACTACTTCTTCCAGAACGCTCTTGACCGGAAGCACATCTAGACTGATACGAATGCCGGGATAGGTGGCGGTGAAATCCCTCAAAACATTGTCTATCAGCAAGTCGATGAATCCCTCGCTGGTAACGATACGGACTTCACCCTCCCTCAACCCCTTCAATCCTCGCAAGCGGTCTTCAAGATGCTCTTGTTGTGCCTGGCAGCCACGCCAGAACTCCAGGAGAAGGTGGGCTGCTTCGGTAGGAACCACGCCACGTGCTTGCCTTTCGAACAATACAGTTTCCACTTCCTCTTCCAGAAGTTGGATTTGACGGGTAATAACTGAAGGCGCCGTGTTCAGGTTTTCGGCTGCCCCACGAATTGAACCGCTGGACAGAACCTCATAGAAATAGCGCATTCGGCGTTGATTCAGATCTCTCACAAAAAATCCTCCCCCCGCATGACCGTTGCTCTCAGAGCAACGATACCATCAAAAAGTTGCTATTGCTTGCCTTGCCATTCCGCCTGAATATCAATCACACAATAAAAACGCCTATAGCGGAGGCAGTATGCAAAGGTGCATTAATCCATCGACCGAGCTATCGACCATCTATCGAAAAATAGATTGGCGGTTATTACCCTTTTTGCTCCTATGTTATGTGGTGGCGTATCTGGATCGGGTAAATGTGGGATTTGCCAAGCTTCAGATGCAAAGCGATCTAAGTTTGTCTGACGCTGCTTATGGACTGGGTGCCGGATTATTTTTCGTAGGCTATGCACTGTTCGAAACGCCTAGCAATTTGCTATTGCCGAAGATCGGAGCGCGCAGGACGCTCAGCCGGGTAATGATTTTGTGGGGTATTACATCTGCATGCATGGTGTTCGTCGAAAGCGAGAGATCATTTTACGTGCTGCGTTTTCTCCTCGGAGTCTTTGAGGCGGGTTTCGCCCCCGGAATGATTTTTTACCTTACCTATTGGTATGGGCGTGAGCGGTTAGGCAGAGTGATGGCAATCGTTATGCTGGCGGGGCCACTGGGCGGCATATTTGGGGCTCCTTTGTCTGCGTGGATAATGACCGCCTTCGCAGGTTTCCACGGCTTGGCTGGATGGCAGTGGATGTTTTTTCTGGAGGCATTACCGGCTGTAGTGTTGGGTCTCATAGCGTTGAAAGTTCTTAGCGATAAACCCTCGGTCGCACCGTGGCTGAGCGTGCGTGAAAAACAAGTGCTGAATGCGCATATCGGTGAAGGGCAGGGAGCCCACCATTCGTTTGTACAAGTGCTAAAAGACCCCCGTGTGTATCTAATGGCGGCTGGTTATTTCTGCTTGATTTGCGGAATTTACACAATGAGCTTTTGGCTGCCATCCATTCTGAAGGACGCAGGCGTTCAAGGTGTCATGCAGATCGGCCTGTACTCAGCGATTCCATATGTGGGGGCGATGGCAGGGATGTTAGTCTTTGGTCGTACATCAGATTACTTTTTTGAGCGGCGTTGGCATACCGCTGTACCGGCGTTAATTGCAGCCATCTGTTTAATGGGGTCTGTGATTTACAAGAATGAGTTTATTTTTGCACTCACTTTCTTGACGCTTGCTACGACCATGATGTGGGTTGCTTATACAGTGTTCTGGGCAATTCCTTCGCAGTACTTCAAAGGTGACACTGCTGCGGGGGGTATCGCAGTTATTAACACCATTGGGTTAACGGGCGGGTTTCTCAGTCCCACGGTGATCGGTTATACCAAGTCCATCACTGGCAACTCTGATTCAGGTCTTCTGGTCATGGCTGCAATTCTAATACTGGGTTCATTGATACTTGCCGCCAACAAGCCGCAACGTGTTCAGCAAAAAGTTTGCATTACACAGCCTGTCTAAAAATTTCAACGAGGCGTTTAATAGCCATGACATATCGAATTCTGATCGCTGGTTTTCAACACGAAACAAATACGTTCGCGCCCTCTAAAGCTGAATATGAGAATTTTGTCAGGGGTGAAGGTTTTCCTCAGATGGTAAGAGGCGTTGAGATGTTGGAGCTTCGGAATGTTAATATTCCGGCAGGCGGGTTTCTGATTGAAGCAGAGCGCTTGGGCTATGAAGTAGTCCCGGTGATCTGGGCTGGAGCCAGCCCATCCGCGCATGTTACTCGAGAGACCTACGACCGCATTACCGATGAAATCATAGAAGCCGCTGCAAACGAAGCATTCGACGGTATATATCTAGACTTGCATGGCGCAATGGTTGCCGAACATACGGACGACGGAGAAGGAACGCTCCTAGCTCGGCTGCGAGCTGTTGTCGGCCAGGATATTCCGATAGTCATATCTTTGGATTTACACGCTAATGTTACTGAGTTGATGCTCAACCACGCAGATGCAATGGTTGCATTTCGTACTTATCCCCACGTGGATATGGCTGATACTGGCGCACGAGCCGCCAAATTACTTGAATTGCGGCTCCGCTCGGGAAAACTGCATTGCGAGAGCCTGCGACTCCCTTTCCTGATCCCGATAAACGGGATGTGCACGCTAATGGATCCAGCACGAAGCCTTTACGAGCAATTAGAACACCTTGAGTCCGAAGGTCTTTCATTGTCATTTACTCCAGGCTTTCCGGCTGCTGATTTCGAGGAGTGTGGGCCGGTTATCTGGGGTTATGGAACAGACAGGCAAGCGATCAAGGCTGCTGTTGCTGTCCTTTATAAAAAGGTAGTGGGGGAGGAGGATCAGTGGGAAGTACCTTTCCTGCTCCCGGACGAAGCCGTTCTCCGAGCAATGACATTAGCAGAAACCGCCCAGCGTCCAATCGTCATTGCTGATACCCAAGACAACCCGGGAGCAGGCGGGGATTCGAACACAACAGGAATGCTTAAAGCGCTCATTAAACACGGTGCTACTAATGCCGCCGTAGGATTGCTTTATGACCCGGCAGCAGTTCAGTCCGCCATTGCAGCCGGGGTAGGCAGTTTCATTGAAATAACGCTGGGAGGACAGTCAGGTGCACTGGGCGATAGCCCTTTGCAGGGTCGCTTTGAGGTAATGCATCTATCCGATGGCCGCTGTCGTTTTGCAGGCCCCATGATGAATGGTATGGAGGTTGATGTGGGGCCTGTTGCATGCTTGAGAATCGGGGGAGTGAAGGTTGCTGTCAGCTCTGGTAAATGTCAGATGCTGGACAGGAATTTGTATCGGATAGCAGGTATAGAACCCGAGAAAATGAGTGTACTGGTTAACAAAAGCTCTGTTCATTTTCGGGCCGATTTCGCGCCGATTGCCGACCAAATACTCGTTGCTAAAGCGCCTGGGCCCATGACTGCAGATCCTGCGGACATTCCGTGGAAAAGACTTCGTGAGGGAATCCGGCTAAAACCAAACGGGCCTTCATTTCACAGCCCTGAATACCGCGCTTAATGACCATGATGCAATTTTAGGTGTTGAACGAAATTAACGTAAACGGCGTAAGGGGACGTTCGCCAGGATTAAAAATACTTCCTGACCCATCTGGAGCCAGAAAGATGGATTACACCAGTAGATAAGATGAAAGGTATTCCAGTTGTGCATATTAATTTGATGCGTTCGCGTGGAAGATTTACTTGTTGCTTCTGTTACTTAGGAATTATAAAAATGGAGCGTTATAAGTGAGCGCAAATAAAATATCTGCAACTTTAATGTTTGGCAGTATTGCCAAGAGTAGCCAGACGTTTGCTGACTTTCTAAGTGATAGCAAAGCTACTTTAGGAATGAGGGACTTCTACTTCAATAAAGAAAACCGTGATAGCACCGCTGCCCCTACGAAAACCGAAGAGTGGCCGCAGGGTCCCTGCTGGACGTCAAGTCGGGATATACCGATGGTTTTGGTGTCGATGCCTCGGGGTTGCTGGGTGTTGCCCTGGACACAGGCAAGGGACGTCACGTCGGCAGCTCTATGATTCCCTCTGACAGTGATAATCGAGCCGTCGATGTTTGCTCATTTGCGGTTCAATACCTTGAGTTTGGCCACGTCGTTAAATGGCGGACAAGTCTTTGGCAAAACGCTCGACTTGGCTCGGGAGGACCAACAGAGAAGCATTTATTTGCCAAATGAGCAGGGTGCGAAGACCGGAGTCGGCGCAGAACGCGCCTAGACTGGCTGTGACCGTGGTTTTCCCCGGTCCGCCTTTTGTTGAGAGTACTGCAGCTATTTTCATGGCAATGGTCTCTAAAGTGAAGAATCAGAGACGACGCGTAGATTATGCTATGCCTGGATCACCAGCTTGGGTGATCCGATTGAGATATGGCTCCACGACCTGGACTCGAACCAGGGACCCAATGATTAACAGTCATTTGCTCTACCAACTGAGCTATCGCGGAATGCGGCGTATCTTACTGATTGAAAAGGATAAGTCAAACGTTTTGTATGATTTTCAGCCTGTGCGTGGCAGGGTGGGGAAACGTTTTACTTTTCGCCGAAATGCTATGGATATTGGGCGTTTAAGGAAAAACCATGAATATCAGCTGGTTGGATTTAGCCTTCGGCGCGGTGGTGGTTATCGGCCAGGGGCTGTCGTTTTGGTTCATGTACTGGCTGTTCAAGAAGCTGCGCAAACCCAAGTCGGCAGCTCCTGCCTATGCCCCCGGTACTGGCATTGATGGCAAGGCGATTCCGGTATTGGCCAGTTTTGTCGGGTTGCGCAGGGTCTTGGGTGGCGTTGGCCACCAACAGCCTCAACCCGTTATTTCGTCTTGATGGCCAGCAGATGATTTACCGGGTTTTACGTCAGAAGCAACGGCCGTTGTGCGATGTGTCGCGGGTGGATGTGCGCAGTGCTTATGGCACCTTTAATCTGGTGTTTGAGTTCAGCGACTCGCCGTTCACATTGATCGTGAACCTGGGGAGTGCGTCGCGCATGGCTTATGTGCTGTCGTTGCTGCCACCCAGCATGCCGCTATCTGAACGGGCGCAAGCAGCGCGGCTTCCAGGGAATGCTGCCAAATAGAGCTGCCCATACGCCTGCACCAATTGCTCCAACGTAAATGCCAGATTCCGCCCGCTGGGATTGGGCAGTACCCACATGGCAGCATCCCCCAGTGTCTGCGGTTGCAGCCCCCACGCCACCTCGCGCAGCCCCGACAGCGCGCAATAACCCGCCTTGCCCAGGAACGCCACATGGCGCGGTGCATAACGGCGGATCTTGTGTTCAAACCCGTCGGCCGCCGCCTTGAATTCATCCCGCGACAATTGATCGGCCCGCGCCGTTGGCCGTTCCACGACGGTCGTCAGCCCGCAGTGGTACTGCAGCAGCGTCCGGTCATCCTCAGGTAGCACTTGATGCGCAGTGAACCCGGCCAGGTGCAAGGTGCGCCAGAAGCGGTTGCCACGCCCGGCAAAGTGATGGCCCTGAGCGGCCGCCAGCAGGCCCGGATTGATCCCGCAAAAAATCACCGCCAGGCGCTCGGCCAGGATGTCCTCCAGTGCTTCACTCATGTGCGGCACCCTGTGCCAGGTTGTCCAGTAACCACTGGCTGAAGCTGCGCGCCAGTGGGTCGCTTTCGCTGTCGCGGTGGGTCAGCAAGGCCCAGTTGGGGCCGCGAATGGTGGCGTCGACCAAGGGGTGCAGCAGGCCATTTTCGCGTGCGTGCTGGCTCAGTAACTGGCTGACCAGTGCGATCCCCAGGCCACCGCAGGCCGCGTCCAGTAGCAGGCCGGGGTCGGAAAAATTCAGCCCCTGGTCCTGCTGGCCGACATCAATCCCGGCTTCCACCGCCCAATGGCTCCAATCCATTTCCCGCTCGCCATGCAGGGTGGTGCGTTGCTCGCGGGGCAGGGCCAGTACGCTGGGGTGGGCGGCGGGATACAGGCGGTCGGTATGCAGCACTTTGAAGCTGCACTCGGCCTGGGCGCTGATGTCATCGCGCACGGCGAGGTCGATGGTCTGGGTGGCCATGTCGGGTACTTCGTCGGTGCTGAACAGCCACAAATCCACGTCCGGGTGGTGCCGGCGGAAGTCGGCCAGGCGCGGCAGCAGCCAGTGGCGAGCAAAGGCTGGGGTGGTGTTGAGCACCAGTTGATTGGCCTTGCGGTACTGCCCCAGTCGGCGCACACCCACGGACAACTGCTGCAACAGGGCCTGGGTGGTGCTGAGGAAATCATGGCCGGCATCGGTCAGGGCAACGCTGCGCCCGTTGCGAAAGAACAGCGGCTGTTCCAGGTACGCTTCCAGGCTACGGATCTGCTGGCTGATGGCCGATTGGGTCAGGTGCAGTTCGTTGGCAGCCTTGTGAAAACTGCCCAGCCGCGCCGCCGCTTCAAAGCCGCGTAGTGCCCCCAGGGGCGGCCAGTGTTTAAGCATGCTGATAAGTTTTTCTAATCATTTATCTGCAAAATCCATCGTTTGTTTGGCGGTTTGGCCAAACGTAGCATGGATCCCCATAGCGTGTACGCCGTTTTTGGTGAACACAAGGGCTTAACTCAGAAGGGGGTTGTCATGCTGCAGAACGAGATGCCACACAGCGGCTGGAGGATGCCGGCGGAATGGGCCAGGCATGCTGCGACCTGGATGGTCTGGCCCCATAACCAGGCGCTCTGGGAGTCGGGATGGCGCGTAACGCTGGCCCAGGTGCAGGCGGATTTTGCCCGGGTCGCCAATGCCATCGCGCGGTTCGAGCCGGTGAAGCTGGTGGTTGACCCTTCTGCACTCGACACGGCCAAAGCCCTGTGCGGCCCCAACATTGAACTGATCGCGCTGGCGGTCAACGACAGTTGGTGCCGCGACTCCGGCCCCAGCTTTATTGGCCACCCGCAATTGGGCTTGGCCGGTGTGAGCTGGCGTTTTAACGCGTGGGGCGGCAAGTCAGCCTATGACCTGGATGAAAGCCTCGCTCGGCGCACCCTCAACCACTTGGGCCTGCCGTGCTTTGGCACGCCGTTGAGCAATGAAGGCGGGGCGATTCATGTGGACGGTGAGGGCACGTTGATCACCACCGAGTCGGTGTTGCTCAACCCCAATCGCAACCCGGGCATGAGCAAGGCCGAAATGGAGGCGATCTTTGCGCGCTGGCTTGGGGTGACAAAAACCATCTGGTTGCCAGGCGACCCGCAGCATGTCACCGGGGATGTGACCGATGGCCATGTCGATGGCGTGTGCGCCTTTGCCCGCCCCGGCGTGCTGCTGGTAGATGCCACGCACGACCAGGGTTCGGTGTACGCCGAGGTCGCACGGGAAAACCGCCGCGCCCTGGAATTGGCCACCGATGCCAAGGGCCGCCGGTTCGAGTTGATCGAACTCTTTGAGGCCAGCGAGGCGGTGGATGCCGACGCCGAGGTGTTTTGCGCCTCCTACACCAACTTCTATATTGCCAACGGCGCGATCATCATGCCCGCCTATGGCATCGCGGCGGACCAGGTGGCTGCCGATGTGCTGGCCCAGGTATTCCCGGATCGTGTGGTGGTGCCGGTGCGCATCAACCACCTGGCCCATGGCGGCGGCGGTGTGCATTGCATCACCCAGCAGCAGCCAGCCTGGCCGGTAAAGGAGTGATGCCATGCGCCAGCTGACCATTGCCACCACCCAGATGCCCTGCACCTGGAACCTGCAACACAACCTTGATCAGGCCGAACAACGGGTGCGTGAAGCGGCGGCCCAGGGCGCGCAGGTCATCCTGCTGCAAGAGCTGTTCGCCACGCCGTATTTTTGCATCGAACAACAACACAAGCACCTGGCCTTGGCTGAAGAGTACCGCCACAGCGCGGTGCTCAAGCGCTTCGCCGCGCTGGCCAGGGAGTTGGGGGTAGTGCTGCCGCTGAGCTGGTTCGAAAAGGCCGGCAACGCCTACTTCAATTCTCTGAGTGTGGCCGATGCCGACGGGCAACTGCTGGGGGTATATCGCAAGACCCATATCCCCAACGCTATTGGCTATCAAGAGAAGGAATACTTCAGCCCCGGCGACACCGGCTTCAAGGTCTGGGACACCGCGTTCGGCCGCCTCGGCGTGGGCATCTGCTGGGACCAGTGGTTCCCCGAGACCGCGCGTTGCCTGGCGTTGCTGGGCGCCGAGGTGTTGCTGTTTCCCACTGCCATCGGCTCCGAACCGGGTTGTGCCAGCCTGGACTCCCGTGATCACTGGCAGATGACCATGCGCGGGCATGCCGCCGCCAATCTGCTGCCGGTGGTGGCGGCCAATCGTATCGGTCGGGAAGTGGCGAGCAGCGACTCAACCTTGCAGATGGAGTTCTACGGCTCGTCATTTATCTGCAACCACAAAGGCGCGCTGCTGGCCGAGGCCGACCGCGCCGGCAGCGGTGTGCTGCTCCAGTGCCTGGACCTGGCGGCCATGGCCGAAGAACGCCTGACCTGGGGCATCTACCGCGACCGCCGCCCTGACATGTATGGCGGTTTACTGACCCAGGACGGTCGCCACCTGCATCCACGCTGGCAGACCCAAGGGGTATGACATGAAGCTGATCCACTGCACCCTGGCCCTGAGCATCGTCATCCCGACGGTACAGGCCGATGAAAAGATCCTGCGCCTGTACAACTGGGCCGACTATTTTGCCGAGGACACCCTGGCGCGCTTTACTGCCGAAACCGGGATCCAGGTGATCTATGACGTGATGGATGGCAGCGAAACGCTGGAGGCCAAGCTGATGGCCGGTGGCAGTGGTTATGACCTGATCTTCCCGGGCGATACGGTGGGCGAGCGCTTGATGCGCGCCGGCAGCCTGCAGCCACTGGATCCGGCAAAACTTGAGGCGCTGGAGGATATCGAGCCGGGCCTGCAACAACTGCGCAGCCATTACCGCACGTCCAATCAGGCCACAGTGCCCTATACCTGGGGCACGATTGGCCTGACCTATAACACCGAGCAAATCCTACAGCGCTTGCCGAATGCGCCGGTCAATAGCCTGGACCTGTTATTCAAGCCGGAACTGGCTCGCCAATTTGCCGATTGCGGCATCTCGCTGATCGACTCGCCCGACGAAGTACTGGCCGTGGCGCTGATCTACCTGGGGCGCGAACCGCGCAGTGCCAAGCCTGAGGACCTGGCTGCGGCCAGCGCCCTGTTGCTCAAACTGCGGCCGTATATCCGCAAGTTTCAGTCGCAACCGGTGACTGACCTGGTCAATGGCAACCTGTGCCTGTCCCTGGGCTACAGCGGCGACATGACCCAGGCGCAGCGGGCGGCGGATGCGGCGGGTAAAAAGGCGCGCTTCCAATACCACATCCCCCGCGAGGGCACGACGGTGTGGATGGACACCATGGCCATCCCCGTGGATGCTCGGCATCCGGAATACGCCTACGCGTTTATCAACTTTGTCATGCGCCCAGAGAACATGGCGGCCATCAGCAATTTCACCGGCTACCCCACGGCCAATGCCAAGGCCCGCGCCAGCGTCGATCTCGCCATGGGCAACAACCCGGACATTTACCCGGACGACGCCACCTTCAAACGACTGGTGGCCGGGCAGGATATTCCCCAGGCCGATATGCGCGCACGCATGCGGGTTTGGACTAAGTTCAAGACGGCCATCGGTCAATGACGGTCAACCCAGAGGTGCACATGAGCACACGTCGCCAATTCATCCAACAGGCCGCGGTGGTGGCCGGCCTGGGCGCCGCCGCGTCCATGGGGCTGCCCGTCTACGCGGCGGTCCAAGGCCGCTGGTTCATGCCCGATGAGGGCGAGAAACACCAGCGCGCCTTTATCGCCTTTGGCGCCCAGGAGGCGATTCACCAGGACTTCACCCCCGCTGTGCAGGACGCCCTGGGCCGTATCGCTCGTACGATTGCCGAGTACGAACCGGTCACGGTGTTCTGCCGCGAAGATGAGCGTGAGCTGGCCGAAGAAAAATGCGGCACCCGTAACATCACCTTCGTACACGCCGAGCTGGATGACATCTGGATGCGTGACACCAGCGCCAACTTTGTCGTGGATGACAATGGCCAGTTGGGCGCAGTGGACTTCAACTTCAACGGCTGGGGTAACAAGCAGCAGCACGCCGACGATGCCGAACTGGCGGCTCACGTTGCCGAGCTGGCAGGCGCAACTTACATCCGCAGCGAACTGCTGGGCGAGGGCGGTGCCATCGAAGTGGATGGCCATGGCACCGGGATCATGACCGAAAGCAGCTGGATCAATGCCAACCGCAACCCCGGCTGGAGCAAGGCCGACGTCGAGGCTGAGCTGAAGAGCCGACTGGGCTTGCGCAAGATCATCTGGTTGCCGGGTATCAAGGGCAAGGACATTACCGACGCCCATGTCGACTTTTACGCACGCTTTGTCTCGCCGGGCGTGATCATCGCCAACCTGGACACCGACCCTGAATCCTACGACCACCAGGTGACCTTGGCCCACTTGGACATGCTCAAGCAGGCTAGCGATGCCGATGGCCGGCCGTTGCAAATACACACGGTCTCGCCACCGCTGAACCCGCGTCGCAACCGGTTCAGCCGGGACAATCCGGACTATGCCGCCGGCTACATCAACTACTTCGTGATCAACGGCGCAGTGATTGCGCCGCAGTTTGGCGACAAAGTCGCCGACCGCAAGGCCTTTGACTTGCTGTCCAGGCTCTATCCGGGGCGCAAGGTGGTGCAACTGGATATCGACGCGATTGCAGCCGGCGGTGGTGGTATTCACTGCGTGACCAGTCACCAGCCGGCATGACCTTGGGAGTTACAGCGTCTGCACGATGATCTGGCTCTTCAGGTCGTTGACCATGCTTTCGATCACCGGCTTCATCGCCTTGAAGTCCTCGGGGCTGCACACGGTATTGGCATGGGCGAACTTGAAGTGGCGGGTGATCAGCACCGTGTTGCCTTCCTTGGCGTAGGTGGCCTGGTAGTCAAAGCCGGCCTGTTGCAGGGACTGTGGCTTGGGCACGGCGAGGACGGTGACTTCCTTGGGGAACTCGAAACGGGCCTGCTCCTGGGTTTCTCCCGAGAGGCAACCGAACTCTTGGGTGCGGTCTTTTTCCGAGGCGAAGGCAAACACGTTCTGCGCAATGCCGCCGACCAGGCTGCTGAGCGCCGGCACGCCGGTCGGGCCTGGCAGGTTGACCAGGTTGTCGGTGCGCCCTTCAAGGGTGTTCTTGAACGGGTTGACTTCATCCTGCAAGGAGTCGCTTTTAAACGTGCCCTGGCCCGTTTGCCCGTACCAGCCGAGGACGTTGCGGATCATCGAGTCGCGGTCAGCCGGTTTCATTGCATTGAGCAGGTAGCGATTGAACTCTGAGCCCCAGCCTTCCACGGTGGTGGCATGCACAAAGTCCGCCGCGCCGTTGCTGTCGACCTTGAACAGCAGGTCGTTGGTGACCTTGCCGGTTTGCGCGGCCGGGGTCTTGGCCATTTCGCCGGACTGCGTCAACAGTACTGGCTTGCCCAGCACCGGGATCGGCAGGTAGCCCGCGGCGATGGCTGTGGCGGTGGAGTCCAGATACAGATCCAGGGCCGGCACATAAGTGATCGCATGGTTGAGCACACCCAGGGTGGGCACTTTGGCCAGGGTGTAGCTGTTACCCAGGTTGACCAGCACCGGCGAGCTCTCGATCGCTACCGCGCGCAGCATGGCTTCCAGCAGGGCCACATGGTCCTTGCAGTCGCCATAGCGGTTGTCCAGCACGGCCTGGGCCGGGTGCGGTACTACGCCGCCTGCGCCGACATACACCGCTACATAACGAATGTTCTTACGAACCCAGTCGCTCAGGGCCAGGGCTTTGCTGCGCGGGGTGCTCAGGTTGGCCGTAAGTTGCTTGGCCAAGGCGGCAATGGCCGGCGTCACTTCGACCTGGGCCCTGGCCTCATAGGCCTGGGCAAAGTCCTTGTAGCTGGCGAACGTCGAGACCGCGAGGAATTGGCCGTAATCGACGTAGGACACGGCGCCGGTTTCCATGCGCGCCTTTTCCTGTGGTACGTAGTCCCAACGGTACACCTTGCGCCCGGCAGCTGCGGCCGGGGTGCTGGCCTTGAAGCCCCGGGCATCGACGAACAGCGGCTTGTCGGCTGGCAAGTCGTAGCTCAGGCTCAACTGCTCGGCATCGTAGAAGTCCGGCACGTAGAAGTCTTCGAACTGCTGCGGGAACAGGGCAGTGGTGCGCTGGCGCTGGTAGCGCAGGACCAGCCGGTCACCGACCGCTACCTCTGGAAATATCACCACTTTGACCCGCGAGTCCTGGAACATCGGCGCCTCGGACGAGGCGGTCTCCTGTTGTTCCTTGATCTGCTCGGCGCCCACCTTCACCTTGCGGCCGTCGGGCTTTTGGGTGAAGGCTTCAAGCACCTCGAGGTTTTCCAGGGAGCGGTTGTAGCTCAGCGAACGCTGTGCGTTGTCTTTGATCGCTCGCTCTTCATTGATCCGTGTGACCAACTCAACCATCTGGACAAAACTGCCATCGGCATTGATCACGTACGACTGGTGGTTTTTTTCGAAGGTGGCCGAATGGTCGGTTTCATCGGTGGCGGCTTGGACACTTAGCGTACAGGCAAGCAAAAAAAGTGCGCCCAGCAGGCGCATCGAGTGCAGGTAAAAGCTTTGCATAGAGATCCTTCTGATTAATGCGACGCTCACTCTGCAGGGAAGAGCGCACTGTGATAAACGAAATGTTTAATGCGACTCATTATTATCTATGCGCTCGAAAAATGCAGGCTTTTTAATGGCCCCTGCGAACATCCCCCAACGAATCCCGCTGCATCGACTGCAGGTTTTTCTCGATGGTTTCGCAGATGGCCTCTGTCTGGATCTGGTGCTCGCTGGAGCGAAACGGGCTTTGCAGGTCGGTGCCGATGCGTTCGATGGCCAGCAGCATAAAACCCACCACCGTGGAGGCCAGTGGGGTGAACCAGCCCAGGGACTCCACCAGCCCCACTGGCACGATCAGGCAGAACAGCGAAATAAACAGCCGGGGGAAATACACATAGGGGTAGGGCAGTGGTGTGTTGGCGATGCGCTCCATGCCGCCCTGGCTGTTGGACAGATCAACCATGGTTGATTCCAGCCGCGCCAGGCGAATGCTGTCCAGGCGCCCGGCCTTGTATTCGCGGGCCAGCAGGGCCGCGGAGCCGGTGAGGATATCGTTGGCAAAGTTGTTGGTAGCGCCGTTGCGCGCGAACTCATCCCCAGGAATAAATGCCCGCACTTCCTCCGGGCACGGCTCGCCCCGCAGGTGCGACGCCAGGCAATTCACATAGGCCACGTGGCGGCGCAGCAAGGTCGACTTGATCGGATTGACCTCGTTGTCGGGGTCATCCAGCAGCGTCAGCACCTGCCGCGCAAAGCTGCGTGAGTTATTGACCATCGCGCCCCACAGCGTGCGTGCCTCCCACCAGCGGTTATAGGCGCTGGTATTACGAAAGCTGATCAGCACCACCAGCGCCGAGCCGAGCAGCGTCAGGGGCATCAGCGGCAGGTTGATCTTGGCGTTGAGGAACAGCATGAAGTCCACGGTGACCGCAATATCCCACAGCAGCAGCCAGAACAGTGCCCAGCCGACATAGCCCATGGTCTTGATAATCAGGCGGTACTTTTTGACGATGGCAGCTTTCAAACACAAACCTCCGAGCGGGCGAAAAGCATCGATGCCCTAGCTCGGACGGTGTTTGCGCAAGAAAGGTTCGCGCCTTACGCGTCGTGCAGGGAAATGCGCGAGGTCTCCGGCAAGGCCAGGCCGCCGGCCAGCGCGAGCAAGGCCACGGCAATCAGGTAAAACGCCGGTGACAGGTTGCTACCGGTGGTGCTGATCAACCAGGTCGCCACGAGCGGCGCGGTGCCGCCGAAGATCGTGTAGGCCATGTTGTAGGTGATCGCCGAGGCGGTGTAGCGCGTGCGGGTCGGGAAGGTCTCCGAGAGCAGGGCGGCCGTGACCACGCCGCACAATACTGCGCCCACCGCCAGCAGCATCACGCCGATGATGGACGCGGCGAACGAGCCTGAACTGGCCATCAGGAACGAGGGGTATACCACCCCCATCAACAGTCCGCAGGCGGTCATTACTGTGACGCGCCGCCCGACCCGGTCGGAATACCAGCCGGCCAGCGGGCA
Source organism: Pseudomonas sp. MF5691 (assembly GCF_016405645.1). Lineage (NCBI taxonomy): Bacteria > Pseudomonadati > Pseudomonadota > Gammaproteobacteria > Pseudomonadales > Pseudomonadaceae > Pseudomonas > Pseudomonas sp. MF5691. The sequence goes on along the minus strand of NZ_JAEKDC010000009.1, from coordinate 135,707 downwards.
TATCGCCGCAGCGAAGATCAGCGCAATCAGCGACACCAGCAACGCCGTCGCCCGGCTCAAACCACCGGCCACCTGCAGGTACGTGGCAAAGTAGGTGGTGAACATATAAAACGACAGCGCCGTCAGCGACACAAAAGCGCCCAGGCAGCAGATTGCCGCGCCATGGTTGCGCAGGGTTTCCTTGAGCGGCGAGTGGGCCACCGCGTGCTCCTGCTCGACCGCCTGGAACGCCGGGGTTTCATCCAGCCGCCAGCGCAGGTACAGGCCCACCAGGCCCAGCGGTGCAGCGATCAGGAATGGCAGGCGCCAGCCCCAGCTGCCCATGGCTTCGGCCGACAGCGAAGCCTCCAATGCATAGGCCACCACCGCCGCCGAGGCAAAGGCGGCAAAGGTCGATACCGGGATAAAGCTGCCATACCACGCCCGTTTATCGCTGGGCGCGTGCTCCATCAGGTAGGCGCAGGCGCCGGCGTATTCACCGCCGGCGGAGAAGCCCTGGGCGCAACGGATCAGCGACAACAGGATCGGCGCCGTGACGCCAATCGCGGCATACGTGGGCAGCAGGCCGATCAGGGTCGTGGCCCCGGCCATCAGCAAAATCGTCATCGCTAGGGTGCGCTTGCGGCCGATGCGATCGCCCAGCATGCCAAAGAAAATCCCGCCCAGAGGCCGAAAGGCAAAGGCCACGGCAAACACCGCGAAGGTCTTGAGCAACGCCGCACTGGCATCGCCACTGGGGAAAAACTGCTGGGCGATGGTGGTGGCGAGAAAGCCATACACGGCGAAGTCGAACCACTCGACAAAGTTGCCGATACCGGCGGCGACGATGACTTTTCTCAGGGTTTGCGGCGGGACCTGTTCGGTGGATGCACGCGTCATGGCGGGGCCTCGGCATTTCGTCAGTAATCGTTCGATTATCAGGAAAGTGCCCGGGGCGGCTTACTTCAAAAGTGTCATCGGCGTAGTCAGCACCGACCTGCCAAGGCAATGAAGATCCAATGTGGGGGGCTTGCCAGCGATAGCGGCGGGTCAGCCGACATCAATCCCAGCAATACCGCCGCCATCGCAGCCTCGCCGGGGCTCGACAGCTCCCACCTCGATCTTCAGGGGTTGGAAGATTGCATTTCACTACCACCGCAGGATGCATACGGTGCTCAATGTGCTGAAGATCCAAGGTGGGAGCTGGCTTGCCTGCGATAGCGGTAGTTCAGCCAACATCAACCCCAGCAATGCCGCCGCCATCGCAGCCTCGCCGGGGCTCGACAGCTCCCACCTCGATCTTCAGGGGGGGAGGATTTCATTTCACTGCTACCGCAGGATGCATACGGTGCTCAATGTACTGAGGATCCAATGTGGGAGCTGGCTTGCCTGCGATAGCGGTGGGTCAGCCAATATCAATCCCAGCAATGCCGCCGCCATCGCAGCCTCGCTGGGGCTCGACAGCTCCCACCTCGATCTTCAGGGGTTGGAAGATTGCATTTCACTACCACCGCAGGATGCATACGGTACTCAATGTACTGAGGATCCAATGTGGGAGCTGGCTTGCCTGCGATAGCGGTGGGTCAGCCAACATCAATCCCAGCAATACCGCCGCCATCGCAGCCTCGCTGGGGCTCGACAGCTCCCACCTCGATCTTCAGGGGTTGGAAGATTGCATTTCACTACCACTGCAGGATGCATACGGTACTCAATGTACTGAGGATCCAATGTGGGAGCTGGCTTGCCTGCGATAGCGGTGGGTCAGCCAATATCAATCCCAGCAATGCCGCCGCCATCGCAGCCTCGCTGGGGCTCGACAGCTCCCACCTCGTTCTTCAGGGGGGGAGGATTGCATTTCACTGCTACCGCAGGATGCATACGGTGCTCAATGTGCTGAAGATCCAAGGTGGGAGCTGGCTTGCCTGCGATAGCGGTAGTTCAGCCAACATCAACCCCAGCAATACCGCCGCCATCGCAGCCTCGCCAAGGCTCGACAGTTTCCACCTTGATCTTCAGGGTTTGGAGGATTGCATTTCAGATGCGGCAGCGGCGCGTTCGAGGATTCTCGGCCCCGGTCCTTCCTGGCTCAAGGTATCGCCGGGGTTGCGCAACGGGCAGTCGTTGAGCGACAGGCAGCCGCAGCCAATGCAGTTGTCCAGGCTGTCGCGCAGGGCTTCCAGGGTTCGGATGCGTTCGTTGAGGTTGTCGCGCCAGGCCGAGGACATTTCTCCCCATTGCGCGGCCGTCAATTTGCTGTTCGGCGGATAGCGGCCCATGGCGCGTTTGATCTCTTCCAGCGGAATGCCGGTGCGTTGCGCCACTTTGATAATCGCAATGCTGCGCAGCACCAGCGACGGGAAGCGCCGCTGGTTGCCGGCGTTGCGGGTGCTGGCGATCAAGCCCTTGGACTCGTAGAAGTGCAGGGTGGAGATGGGTACGCCACTGCGCCTGGCCACCTCGCCGATGGTGAGGGAGCGCACACCGTCCGGGTTCTTTTCTGCTGCCATGGGTGTTTTCCTCAAGTTAAGTTGAGGTTTTATAGTCCTGTCCGATCTTTGCTGCAACCGCTTTCTGCCCGAGCTGCTCAGCCTGCGCCAGGCCATTGCCCAGGCGCAGGCCGTGTCCTATGGCAATGCCGTGGGCCTGTACAAGGCGCTCGCCTGGCGGGCGCCGACGGCGGTGCTTTACCCTGCGGCGCGCACCGCGCATCATGCGCGCCCGCACTGAGGGCAAAAGTGCCGCGAAAAGGAACAGCAGTTGAACCACAACACATTGTCCAAGCGCCTGGAGCGCGTGGCGGCCCAGGTACCGGCCGGCGCGCGCCTGGCTGATATCGGCTCGGATCACGCCTACCTGCCGGTGGCGTTGATGAACCGTGGCGCGATTGTCGCGGCAGTGGCCGGTGAGGTGGCGTTGACGCCGTTCCGCGCCGCCCAGCGCACGGTGTGCGACAACGGCCACGAACTGCACATCCATGTGCGCCTGGCCGATGGCCTGGCGGCTATCGAACCGGCCGACCTGCTCGACGCAGTCAGCATCTGCGGCATGGGCGGCGAGACCATCCGCGATATCCTCGAGCGCGGCAAGGCGCATCTGAGCGGCCGGGAACGCCTGATCCTGCAACCCAACGGCGGCGAACAACCGCTGCGCCTGTGGCTGATGGACAACGGCTATCGCATCCTCTGCGAGGAACTGCTACGGGAAAACCGCTTCGACTACGAAATCATCGTCGCCGAGCGCAGCGGGCCGGTGAGCTACAGCGCCGAGCAGCTGTACTTCGGGCCCCTGCAGATGCAGGCCCGCAGCCCGGCGTTCCTGGCCAAATGGCAACGCCTGCTGCGCTACAAGCAACGTACCCTGGATCAGTTGGCCCAGGCCCGACAAGCGTTGCCCGAACAGAAAGTGCAGGAACTGGCGCAAGAGGTGCGCTGGATCACACAGTTGCTGGAGGCGACGAACCCGGTCTAGGGTCTTGCCTGCCGCAAATGTTTCAATGACTCATTTATCCAACCCAGGTGTTCCACCATGCCAGACGCTACCGACCAAGCCTTCTACGACCGCGCCGACGCGCATATCGAACTGTCGAACGAGCAACTGAAAACCCTCGAGAACCTGGGCCAGGTCAGTGCCTCGATGATGTTCGGCACCACCCGTTTCAACGCCTGGGCCAGTGCGCGCAACTTCAAGTCCGGCGCGGAAATGGCCGAGGCGCGGGAAGCGATGTTGAAGTACTTCTGTGAGCAGTACCGGATGATGCTGGAAGACAATCTGGATGATCACATCAACAACTTCAGCCAGTACATGACGGCCCCGAAGCCGCAGTGATCCAGGGGCTCGACAGCGCCCACCTTGATCTTCGTCGAAGCCCTGACTAGCGTTTGCTCAATGCCAGGCGGGCCGCGAACAGCACAAAAAGCAGGCCGGTGCTGCGGTCCATCCAGGTGATCACCTTGCCCCGGCGCAGCACTGCGGCCAGTGGCTGGGTGGCGCCGATCAGGGTCAACGACCACGCCATGCCGAGCACCACATGGATGCTCACCAGGCCGAATGTCCAGGCGATCAACGAATGGCCCTGGGGAATGAACTGCGGCAGGAACGACACATAGAAAATCCCGATCTTGGGATTGAGCACATTGCCCAGCATGCCTTTCAAGAACCAGCGGGTGCCGGGTTGGGCATGAGCCTCACCGACCGTCAGGGAGGTGCGTGGGCGCAGTAGCATATTCAGGCCCAGCCAGGCCAGATAAGCGGCGCCGCAGTACTTCAAGAGGTTGAAGGCCACCTCCGACACCGCGATCAACGCACCCAAACCAAAGGCCACCGCCGCGCCCCATAAGAAACAGCCCGCATTGATACCCAATGCCGCACGCAATGCCTGCTGCTTGCCTTCCACCGTCGCGGTACGCAACACCAGCGTGGTGTCGAGCCCGGGAGTGAGGGTCAGGAGGGTGGCGGCGAGGGTAAAGGCGAGCAGATTATCGGCGATGGACATGGGGCACGTGCCTGCACGGTGGGCCTGGGCGCACGTTATCACACGCCGATGGCAAGGCCGGGCAAGCGGTCGAGAAAATCTGCCACCTGCCGGTTACCGCGCAAATGCACTGTCGGAACATCCGGCCCCACTGCCAGGCGCATCGCCTCGATACCCGGCCGATAGCCGCGATCAAAATTCCATACAAAACTCAAAAAGGTCAGAAACTCCCGGTCGAGCTTGTCGGTACACCCCACGGGCCGATCCGCGCGAGGGCGTTTCATGGCGCTGCGTATCAGTACCCGGGTGAAACAGGTGAGTCGCGGTGTATCCAGCCAGATGATCAGGTCGGCACGGGGCAGGCGCAGGTCGAAGGTGCGTCGGGCGTAGTTGCCTTCACACACCCAGGTGTCCGACGCAACGGCTTCGCGTACCCGCGTGCGGAATTGTTCGGCGTCGGTCTCGACCCAGTTGGGTTCCCAGAACAGGGTGTCCAGGTGCACCACGGGCAGGCCCAGGCGCTGGCCAAGGGCGCGGGCGAGGGTGGATTTGCCGCTGCCGGCGTTGCCCAGAATTACAATCCGTTGCATGGAGACGTCCCAAAAAAAGCCGGCAATTATGCCGGCTTTGGAAGGGCAGTCAAATGCCCGGTGATTTACTGGGCAAACGCGTATTCCCCACCCTGTTCCAGCGCCTTGCGATAGGCCGGCCGGGCCTGGAACCGCTGGACCCACGCCGCGAGGTTCGGGTACGCCGGCAGCTTGCCCTGGGCCTTGGCGATTTCGCCAATGAAGCTCATCTGGATATCCGCACCGCTCAGTTCCTCACCCAGCAGGTACGGTGACTGCGCCAGGGCGTCGTTCAGGTAACCCAGGTAGTTGGCCAGTTCCGACTCGATCCGCGGGTGCAACGGCGCACCGGCATCACCCAGGCGGCCGACGTACAGGTTGAGCATCAGCGGCAGCATGGCCGAGCCTTCGGCAAAGTGCAGCCATTGCACGTAGGTGTCGTAGGCGGCCGTGGCCGGGTCGGGTTGCAGGCGACCCTGGCCATGGCGGCGGATCAGGTAGTCGACAATGGCGCCGGACTCGATCACCACGCGGCTGCCATCTTCAAGCACCGGCGATTTGCCCAGCGCGTTGATCGCCTTGAGCTCTGGTGGTGCGAGGTTGGTTTTTGGGTCGCGCTGGTAGCGCTTGAGCGCGTAGGGCAGGCCGAGTTCTTCGAGCAGCCAGAGAATGCGCTGCGAGCGTGAGTTGTTGAGGTGGTGAACAATCATCATGGGAAGCTCCGCCGGGCGAGTGTGGGTGTCTGATAGCAGACTGTTGCGCCGGCGTAGAGTGCCCTGAATCAGTTGGGCGTGTCAGGGGAAGTTGTCGGGTCCTGAGGCGGCTGCGCTTCCAGCTTCAAGCGGTCGGCCTTGCTGATGTACTTGTCTTTGCTTTTGGGGGCCAGTTTGGCACTGGCCTTTTTGGCGTTGGCTTTTAATAACTGATTGATCTTTTTACGACGGTTCATGCGGTTTACTCGGCGCGTTGATCTTTCGATGATATCAGCTCAGCAGTCGGGCGAGTGGGCTTGGCCAAATGCTTTTACGGGCATGCACCGACCTAAAGCCGGGCAAACTCAAAGGTTGCCCGTAAACCACCCGATGGCCCGTTTTCCAAGCGGACCTGTCCACCCAGGCGATTTGCGATGGATTGCACGATGGTCAGGCCCAGGCCTGCGCCGTGGTCATTGCCACGGCTGTAGAAGCGCTCAAACAGTCGATCACGTTCTGCTTCATCAATGCCCGGCCCCTGGTCTTCGACACTCAACTCGTAGTGATCGTGGTGTTTGGCCAGCCCGACGGTGATGAGCCCTCCAGGCGGGGAAAAGTTTGCCGCATTGCTCACCAAATTGTTCAAGGCAATCTGGATGATCCCGGTGTCGACTTTGACCAGGCCGACTTCTTCGACAGGGTCGAACACCAGCTCAAGTTCCTTGCTCAAGAGCCAGGGTGTCATCTGCACCAGACTGTCCCGGACTGTCGCCACCAGATCTGTTTTTGGCGCCTCAAGGGCGGAGGTGCGGGGTTCAATACGGGCCATCGTCAGTAGTTGATTGACCAGTCGGGTAGTACGGTCGACACCTGCCATGAGGTGCTCAAGGGACGCGCGTCGATCATCCTCGCTAGCGGCGTCCTTCAGGTTTTCTGCGTGAACTTTAAGCACCGCCAACGGTGTGCGCATCTCATGGGCGGCGTCGGCGATAAAACGCCGCTCGCGTCCCATGACCTCCTGGATTTGTGCGAGCACGCGGTTAAGGGCCGCCTGCATGGGCTCCAGTTCAGTGGGCAATGGATTCAAGTGCAAGGGTTCAAGCGAGCCTGGATGCCGCGCACGCAGGGTTTGCGCCATGTTGACCAGGGGTTTCAAGCCCCAGCCAATCGCCAGCCAGATCACTGCGGCAAGCAGCACGCAGCCAATCAGATTGGGCAACACCGTATGGCGGACAATCCGATTCACCAGATCGTCACGCACGTCGTCACGCTCGCCCACCCAAATCTTCAAATTATATTGCGCATCCTCCAAGACAAACGCGCGCCATGCTCGGTTGTTGACGTCCGTGATGGCGCTGAAACCGGCCTTGCTCGGTGGTGAGGTAAACGCGGGTGCGCTGGCGGTGTGAACCAGCAACGTGCCGTCCGAGTTCCAGACCTGGAACGCGATCTTGCTTTCATACGGATGGCCATCGACCTTAGGCACGGCAAGCCCCAGCGCTTGATTGAACGCCTGGTACAGCTCTGCTTGCTCCTTACTGGCCATTGGCATGCGCATCACGCCTTGCAACAGACGCGCGTTTTGCGCCAGTTGGGCGTCGTAGACCTCGTCAATTTCATGATTGCTGTCATGCAGGTTGACGGCGGTCATGATCAGTAGACCGAGGAACAGCAGGCCAAGAATCAAGGTGAGCGTGCGCTGGCGAATGGAGGTCATGGGCGTTCGTCCACCAGATAGCCGACACCACGGATGGTTCGGATCAACTGGCTGGAAAACTTCTTGCGCAGGTGATGGATATGCACCTCCAGCGTGTTGCTTTCCGCCTCCTCGCTCCAGCCGTAGAGTATCTGCATCAGTTGATCGCGGGTCATGACCCGGCCAGGAGGGGAAAGCAGTTCATGGAGTAACTGATACTCCTTGGGGGTCAGGGCCACGGGCTCGCCCAGATAGCTGACTTGCTGGGTACCGGGGTTCAGGCTGATGCCCGCGTGTTCAATCAGCATCTGGGCCCGGCCAGCGCTGCGTCGCAACAAGGCCCGTATCCGGGCTTTGAGTTCTGCGAGGGCGAACGGTTTTATCAGGTAGTCATCCGCTCCGGCATCCAGGCCGGCGATACGGTCCTCGGTGGCGTCCCGGGCCGTGAGGATCAGGACCGGCAGGTTGGAGCCACTGTCACGCAGGCGACGCAGGACGTCGAGCCCGTCCATTCGTGGCAGACCGAGGTCGAGCACGGCCAGATCAAACGTTTCGCTGAGCAGTGCGTGCAAGCCGCTGCTGCCGTCCTGCAACCAGTCGACGGTGTAGCCCTCGCGCGTAAGGGCCTGGTGAATACCTTCGCCCAGGCCCATGTCATCCTCGATCAGTAGTAAGCGCACACGGACTCCTGTCAGTCGAGTTTCTGGTTCACTTGCTGCAGTAACGCTTCGATTTCCGTGCGGCGCCCGGCGTCAGCGGTTTCACGGCCTGGCCTCGGGGCTGCCTGCAGGGCTTTTTGTAGCGCCTGTCTGGCTTGGGGGTAGCGTTTTTGACGGTAAAGGTGATCGCCCCAGAAGTACAGACTATCAATGCCGTCTGGGTTCAGTTGCAATGCTTGCTCGAGCAATTGTTGTGCTTTGTCCGAATCGCCGAAACCAATAGGCCAGCCCGGTACCCGATCATACAGCGCGGCGAGGCTGGTGTAGGCCGAGCCTTGCAAGGCTTTGGGGTCCAGGGAGAGGGCTTTTTCCAGGTCGATCTTCGCCTCCTTGACCTTGCTCAACGCGCCGAGCCCACGCTGGGCGCCAGCCCAACTGCTGGTGACGATACCGGACCAGATCCAGGCCTCGGCGACGGATTGGCGGTCCTGGGTAAACGCGCTGGCTTGGGTGGCGAGTTGCTCGAACTTCGCCGCGCGCTGGTCGGCGGGTAATTCGTATTGAATATGCGCCCAGCGCTGCTGGATGTCGTTGAGGCGTTGCTGGTCAGCGGCGTCCAGGGCCCAGACGGCCGGGCTCAACGCGCCGAGTAATAGCAAGCAGAGGGTGTTTTTCATGGATTGAGGTCCTCGTTGTCAGTCTTTTGGCTCAGGCGACGGATCAGGGGTAGGTGCTTGCGCAAGCTTCGGTCAATCAGGTTGGGCAGCAGGCTGTTGAGGCGTACAAAAAACCGTTCCGGCCAGCCCAGGTACAACTCGCGATGGTCACCGGCAATGGCGCGGATCACGGCCGAGGCCACGGTTTGAGGGTCGTCGACATTCGCGTTGAGGGCGTCGTTGAGCGCCTGCGCGGCCGGACTGTTCATGGGGGTGCTGGTGGCGCGTGGCGCGACATACAACACACCCACGCGGGTGTCTGACAGCTCACGGCGCAAGGCTTCGGAAAATCCACGCAAGGCAAATTTGCTTGCGCAGTAGCTGGCGTAGCCGGGGTAGCCAATCGAGCCATAGGTGGAGCCAACGTTGACGACCATCGCGCTGCTGGCCTGCTTGAGCAGTGGCAGGAGGATTTTCGTCAGGCAGATAGGCGCGCTGATGTTGACTGCCAGCATGGCGTTGATATCGCTGTCCTCGAGCTGCTCCAGCATGGCGAAGTGATTGACCCCGGCGGCGTTGATCAGCAGGTTGATACCGCCCATTGCCTGCGCAGCGGTCAGCACCTTGCGACGGTCTGCCAGGAACGTCAGGTCGGCGCCAATCCAGAACACCTGCTGTGGATAGCGCTCGAGCAGCGGCGCCAACGACTCGCGGTGGCGGGCGACGGCCAGCACCTGGGCGCCGTTGGCGCACAGTGCGTCAGCAATCGCCGCGCCAATGCCGCCGCTGGCGCCGGTCAAGACCACGCGAGCCTCAGACAGGCGCATGCAGGCTCTCCCCGTCACGCGGCAAGCCACGGAACATGTCGGTGTAGAGTTTGTAGACCACTTTGGAGGCATGAATGACCGCCGCCTGATCACTCGGGTCCTGCAGTTTGTCCATCAGTCGGCGGTAAGTCTGCATGTGCCCGATATCCAGGGAACCGTGGGAGCTGAGGTAGCTGAAGGCGGTTTCCGGCAGCTCAAGGCGATCGCGAATGGCCCCGGCGGCGTGGGTGGCAAGGGCGATGCTGGTGCCTTCGAGGACGTTGACCATGCCAAACAGACCTACCGGGTTATCCCGGGCGATCAGGTCGTAGAGGAAACTGGTCATCAACTCGATGGGCAGGGACGGATGACCGTCGCGTACCGCCTCTTTGTCGCCGCCACAGGCCTGGATGTCGTTGAGCACCCATTTTTCATGGCCGTATTCTTCTTCGATGTACTCACAGACTGCTTCACGCAGCCATTCCAGGCGCGTCGGCAGGCGCGCGCCACAGGCCATCATCAACGGCACAGTGTGGCGTACGTGGTAGTACGCCTGGGTCAGAAACGCCCGATAGCTCTCCAGGCTGACCTTGCCCTCAAGGGCATCGCGGATGACCGGTAGGGTGAACAGCTCGTTGCGTTCTGCTTGAGTGGCGATTTGCAGGGTGTCGAAAAAACTCATGATGCGGATACCTCGGAAGGGGTCGATACAGTCAATTGCGCCTGGTAACGCTCAACAATGGCGTCGCGGCGCGGCCTGCCATTGGCGGTCAGCAGACCATTCGCGGGCGTGAACGGTTGAGGCAGCCGGGTCCAGTGATGGACCTGGGCGTATTGGGGCAGGGCCTCGTTGGCCTGGGCCACCGCGGCCGCCAGTTCGTCATCGGTGCAATCGGGGCGATGGGGCCACAGCAGCGCATGGTTGCTTGGCATGGCTTCGCCGTAGACGAAGGCCTGGGCGATATGCCGGCGTTGGGTCAGTTCGGCCTCGACCCATTCCGGATTCACGTTGCGCCCGAAGCTGGTGACAAATTGATGTTTTTTGCGCCCCTTGAGATAGAGAAAACCGTCGGCGTCAAACTCGCCCAGATCGCCGCTGGACCACCATTGATCGACGCCAGCGGGCTCGCCCAAATAACCGAGCAAGGTAGAACCCTTGATCAGCACTTCGCCATCTTCAGCCAGACGTACCTCTACGTGAGGCAGGGGTTTGCCGACACTGCCGGGACGATGGGCCTCGGGGTGGTTGAGGCACACCACCGACGCACACTCCGACAGGCCGTAGCCTTCGTAGACACGCATGCCGAGGGTGTGCGCACGGTGCAGCAGTTCTTCTGACACCCGCGCACCGCCCACGGCGGCAAAACGCAGGGTTTGAGGATTGAAGGCTTTTTGTTCGCCAGCGTTGACCAGCAGCAGGAGAAGCTGCGGCACCAGAATCAGGCTTTCGGGGGCGCGGGCGGCCAGGCAGCCGAGCAATTGCGGGACGTCGACGCCGCTGGCCCCTTGAATCCCCAACACGCTCTGGCTTGGCAGGCTCAGGGTGACGCCGGCATAAAGGGCGGCATAACAACCGATATTTTCCAACAGGATTGCCAGGGGCAGCACCGCGAGGTGGTGCCGTGGATCGTTGGGTTGGCTGGCCTGATACAGCTCGCGGGCAACCCTCAAAATACTCTCGGCGCTCAGGCACACGCCTTTGGGGGTACCGGTGGTTCCCGAGGTAAACGTCAGTTTGGCGGTGTGTTCGGGTAAGCCGGACGCACCGTTGAGGTTTTTGCGCCAGAACTCGCCGGTTTTCTCGAAACCGGCGGTTTGCAGTTCTGCCTCCAGTTGCGGTTCGGCAATCACCAGCTCTGCCTGGCTTTGTTCCAGGCAATGCTTGCGTTGAGCCGGGGTGAAAAACGGCGGCAGCGTCAGGCACGTCAACCCTTCGAACAGCGTGGCCAGATCCCAGAGCATCGCTTCGACGCCATTGTCCAGCGCCAGCGCGACCACCTTGATGCCCTCATCGCGCAGTCGCTGTTGGCGATAGTTAAGCTCGGCGTACAGGGTGGCATAGTCCAGCTTCAACTGATCGCCCCACAGGGCGGTGGTGTGTGGCGTGCATTCAGCGTGGCTGCGCAGGATCTCCTTGAAGCGTTCCATTTCAGGCGACATAAGTGGCCTCCTCAAGCGATGTGGGCAACCCCAGGCGGTTGAACACGCCGATATTGCGTAGATGGACAAAGCCTGCGCGGATGTTGCCTACATGCACCCAGGGCTTGCTGTCGTAATAGCTGCCCCAACTGTGGCGGTCAGCGCCCAGCCGCTCGGGGTCGGCGGCGCAGAGCGTCAGCGGTTTTAATCCCAGGCGATGGAAGCTGTTGACCAGCCCGATATTGCCGGTAAAGGCCACCCATTCCAGGCCGCCCGTGGCCAGCAGATAAGTGAGGGTAATGATGCTCAGGCGTGCGCTGCCGTTGTCACTGGCCGCCAGATTGCCCACCTCGACGATGCCGGTGCGCTCGACGGGGCGCTCGGCTGCCGTGCCGATCAGCGCTTCAATCGACGCGTCCAGATACCGCTCCAGAAACAAGGGTTCAGTCTTGGCCAGACGCACACCGGCGACGGCGCAAAGTTCGCCAGACGCGCTGCTTACGCCAAACAGTTCCGGCATGAAATGACGAATGTCAGCACCATGTGCCTGGCGAAAACGTTGCTGGACAAAGGTTTCGAACACCGCGCGCAGCGTGTCGCCGGGCAAGGCCCTGAGCAGATTCATCTGCGAGGACTCGGCTTGCCCGAAGTGAAGCGGTAAAGAGAGGTGCCAGTCGAAATGGGCCATTGGATAACGTCTCCCCAGTAGGTTTGGGCAGAGTATCGAGGGCATTTCTTAACGGAGTCTGAAGGTCGCAACAGACGGGCTGGCGCTTCTTCAGATTGTATTAAGGCTGGGCGGGCAGGGTGGCGTGGTTCGATCAGGCGTTAAACCGGATCGAGGTCGGGCGAATGACTCGCTCGCCAGAATGACAGCAGAGGCCCAGCATGACCCGAGACTCCTCCACCCAACGTTATGGAAAACTGTCGATTGCATTGCACTGGCTGATGCTGGGGCTGTTTGTCGGTGTCTATGCCAGCATCGAAATCAAAGGCCTGCTACCCCGTGGGGGCACCATGAGAAGCCTATTCCTGGGACTGCACGGGCTTTTGGGGGCAAGCATTTTTCTTCTGGTCTGGGTGCGTCTGCTTGGGCGCCTGACCCCCCGGCCACCGATAACGCCTGCCTTGCCTACGTGGCAGACCGGCGCTTCGCACCTGATGCATCTGGCATTGTATGGGCTGATGATTGCGACCCCGCTGCTGGCCTGGCTGATGTTGTCGGCGGCAGGCAAACCGATGCCTTACTTCGGGTTTTTTCTGCCGTCACTTGTGTCGGTCGATCCGGACCTGGCAAAGCAGTTCAAGCATTGGCACGAGTTGCTTGGCAGTAGCGGTTACTGGCTGATCGGTTTGCATGCGGCGGCAGGTTTGTTCCATCACTACTGGGTTCGGGACAACACCCTGGCGCGGATCCTGCCTAAACGCTTCTGAATGGAGCTTGAGAGTCGAGCAAGCCGTCGAGCCCGGGTTCGGCGGCGTTCCCTCTTGTTCTCAGAGGCTGGGATGGCAAGTGCTGCACCGATGTGGTCGCGAAATCAGCCCTTTTTTGCCCATCCCGGTCTACCATGCGCCTCCGGCAGTGGTTCCTCGCGCTATCGGCCCCAGCCATCAAGGTATCGCACATGACCTCGTTCACCCGCAACACACCGTCCCCAGCCTCATTCGAGGTGCCGCAATGAGCATTGACCAGATCAGCCTGCCCAAGGGCGTAGGCCCACATGCCGTCAAGTTGCTGGAGGCGATCACCGGCGCCAGCACGCCTGAAGACCTGAATCGCGCAGGCGGCAAAGCCGAAGGTTTTGTCCTGGGCCTGGAGTCCACCAAAGCCATCAAAAGCCAAATCGCCGAGTCGTTGTATGTGGCTTACGACGACGCTGCCAGCCATCGTGCGGCTGAGTTGAAGGGCTAGTAGCTGCACGCCCCGGCTGTCGAGCAGGGCGTGGTGGCTGGGTTGTCTACACGATCAGACTCAATAACCAGCCCGCTGCGCCGCTGCCTGCAACCACGAGCCATGGCGGCAGTTTGCAGAACATCAGCGCCACCAGGGCGATCAGTGCCAGGCCGAAGTCTTGTGCGGTGAATATCGCGTTGGTCCACACCGGTTGGTACAGCGCCGCCAGTAATAAACCCACCACCGCGGCATTCACGCCGGCCAGTGCGGCCTGTGCGCGTGTGTTTTGGCGCAGGCTTTGCCAAAAGGGCAGGGCGGCGAAGATCAAGAGAAACGACGGCGCGAAGATAGCCAGCAGGCAGATCACGCCGCCGAGCCAGCCGGTGGGGGCCGGGTTCATCGCGGCGCCGAGGAACGCGGCGAAGGTGAACAAGGGCCCGGGCACGGCTTGGGCCGCGCCGTAGCCGGCGAGGAACACGTCGTTGCTCACCCATTGCGGCGGCACTACTTCGGCTTGCAGCAGGGGCAGTACCACGTGGCCGCCGCCGAACACCAGCGAGCCGCTGCGGTAGAACGCGTCTAGCAGCGCCAGGCTCTGGTGGGGCAGCGTCTGGGCGAGGAGCGGCAGGCCCACCAGCAGGATCAAGAACAGCGCCAACCACATCACTCCCGCGCGGCGGCGGATGGGGATGGCGAGTGCGTCGTGGGTGGCGTTGGGGACGGGGTTGAACAGCAGCAGGCCGACGACGCCTGCGCCGGCAATCACCGCGACCTGGCCCCAGGCCGACGGTATCGACAGGGTAATGACGGCGGCCATCAGCATCAGGAGCATGCGCCCCCCGCTATGGCACAGGTTGCGCGCCATGCCCCACACGGCTTGGGCGACGACCGCCACGGCGACGACTTTGAGGCCATGCAGCGCGCCGTTCGGTATGGCCGAGCTATGCTGGGTCAGGCCCAGGGCGAACAGGATCAAGAGCACGGCGGACGGCAAGGTAAACCCGGCCCAGGCCGCCAGTGCGCCGCTGTAGCCTGCCCGTGACAAACCCAGGGCGATGCCCACCTGGCTGCTGGCCGGGCCGGGGAGAAATTGGCAGAGTGCGACCAGGTCTGCATAGCTGCGCTCGCTCAACCAGCGCCGCCGCGTGACGAATTCATCGCGAAAGTAGCCGAGGTGGGCGACAGGTCCGCCGAAGGAGGTCAGACCCAGGCGCAGGAAAATCAGGAAAACCGACCAGGGACTGCTGCGGTGATCAGCGGGGACGTTGGCCAAGCGCTCGATTCTCTAATGAATGGGAAGAATCAACGCACCCTAAACCTTTTATATGACGTGAAAAAGGTGCGGGCTACGCGAAAACCGGTCAATCAAGTGGATTCGTTTCGGGGCCGATTGAATTTATGGCCGCAAGGTTGGGTCATTTGAGACGTTACGGTGCCAACTGCGTGCGCCATCCATATAGGGACCGACCATGACGTTCTTCATCTTCCTGCTCGCCTGCGCTACCGCTGCCAGCACCGGCATCATGTTCAAGCCCGGCGCCTGGTATCAATCCCTGGTCAAACCGCGCTTCACCCCACCCAATTGGTTGTTTCCGGTGGCCTGGACGATCATCTATTTGCTACTCGCCTGGGCCGGTTACCGCCTGAGCCTGATCCCCGGCAGTCAGACAGTGCTGGCCCTGTGGGCGGCGCAGATTGCCTTGAATACGCTGTGGACCCCGGTGTTCTTCGGCGCGCATCGGATTCTTGCGGGGATGCTGATTATCACGCTGCTCTGGCTCACCGTGGCGGCGATGGTGGTGCTGGCGGTGCGCCTGGACCTGATCACCGGGTTAATCCTGTTCCCGTACCTGGCGTGGCTGAGTGTCGCGGCGGCGTTGAATTTCTCGATCCTGCGCAATAACCGTTGATGGCCTACACGCGTTGGCCTGCCAGTGAGCCCGAACCGGCACAACTGCGCCGCTTCAACAAATAGCTCGCTTGGCGGCCGCGCGGTGGATTTTCTTCAGCCGGTACATATCACCATCGGCATGGCTGAGCAGCGTATCGGCATTGTCCCCGTCAGCCGGATAACGGGCTACGCCGATGCTGCACGATGGCATTGTCACCGGGCCAAACTCAGGGCCCAGCGGTTCGGCCATGATGGCAAGGATCTGCTGTACCTTCTCGGCCACCGCCTCTTCTGAATGAAGATCGGTCAACAGCACGGTGAATTCATCCCCACCCATCCGCGCTACTGTGTCGGTGTCCCGCACACAGCCTTCCAGGCGTCGTGCAATGGCACATAGCACGCGGTCGCCGGCGGCATGTCCATGCACATCATTGATGCCCTTGAAATCATTGATATCCAGGAACAGCAGCGCCAGTGTGCTGTTCTGGCGGCGCGCGTTGCGCAACGCGGAGTCCAGCCGATCATTGAACAGCGAGCGATTGGTCAGGGCGGTCAGCGGGTCGTGGTGGGCGAGAAAGCGCAGTTCCTCCTCGGCCTGGGTGAGGGCGGTGATGTCCCGCGCCACGCCGATCCGGGCGCCCACATCCTCGGACCAGAATGCCGCCCACAGGATATGCACGACACTGCCATCCTTGCGCAGATAGCGGTTGCGGAAATCGACGTGGGGCTGGCCGTTCATCACCCGGATGATCGAGGCTCGGGTGGCCGCCAGGTCTTTAGGGTGCATATAGTCGGTGATCAAGTTGCCGGTCAACTCGTCGGCACGGTAGCCGAGCAGCGTCTCGCAGGCATCGCTGACAAATGCGATCTGATTGTCCCTGTCGACCACGAAAACCGTATCCAGCATCAGATGGATCAGTTTGGGGTAGAGCGCTTGCAGGTCAACGGGCATAGGTCAGTGCAGTCCGGTTCAAATATCGGCCTGATCATATCCCGAACCTGCAGGCTGGCAATGAGCAATCTTGACTATCGGCCTACCGCCGATCTATCCATACCGTCTGCGCATTGCAGAATTCCCGCACGCCGAAATGTGACAGTTCGCGGCCAAACCCACTCTTTTTCACCCCGCCAAACGCCACCCGAGGATCGGACACGCTGTAGGCGTTGATAAAGACCCCGCCGGTTTCCAGCTGGTTGGCGATCTGGCGTGCCTTGGCTGGGTCGCGGGTGAAGAGGCTGGCAGTGAGGCCGAACTCGCTGTCGTTGGCCAGGGCCACGGCATGCTCGGCGTCGCGGGCGCTGATGATCGAGGCGACGGGGCCGAACAGTTCCTGTCTGAACGAGGTCATCTGGTCGGTGACGTTGGCCAGGACGGTGGGGGCGTAATAGTTGCCCGCGCCTTCAATAGGATGGCCGCCCAGCAGCAGGGTGGCGCCTTCGGCCAGGGTCGCCTGGACTTGTGCGTGCAGCTCGTCACGCAGGTCGAAGCGGGCCATGGGGCCAATGTAGGTGTCGCTCGACGTCGGGTCGCCCATCACCAGTTGGCGGCTGGCTTCAAGGAATCTGGCGGTGAACGCCTCGACCACGCCTTGCTCGATGATCAGGCGCTTGGCGGCGGCGCAGACCTGGCCGGAGTTCTGGAAGCGGCCGATCACCGCCGCTTGCACGGCGGCGTCGAGGTCGGCGTCGTTGAGCACGATAAAGGGGTCGGAGCCGCCCAGTTCCAGTACGCACTTTTTCAGCGCGGCGCCGGCTTGCGAGCCGATGGCGATGCCGGCGCGCACGCTGCCGGTCAGGGTCACGGCGGCGATGCGTGGGTCGGCGATGGCCTTGGACACGCCGTCGGGGGTGACGTTGATCACTTCGAACAGGCCATCGGCGAAGCCGGCTTTGTGGAAGGCCTGCTGCATCAGGTAGGCGCTGCCCATCACGTTGGGCGCGTGCTTGAGCACGTAGGTATTGCCGCTGAGCATGGTCGGCACGGCGCCGCGCAGCACTTGCCACACCGGGAAATTCCACGGCATTACCGCGAGGATCGGGCCCAAGGGGCGATATTCGATCTGGGCGCTGCCGTTGTCCACCAGGGTCGGTTCCGGGGCGAGCATGGCCGGGCCGTGGGCGGCGTACCACTCGGCCAGCAAGGCGCATTTCTCGATTTCGCCACGGGCCTGGGCGATGGGCTTGCCCATTTCCAGGGTGATCATTTGCGCCATTTCTTCGGCTTGTTCGCGCAGGGCGCCGGCCAGGGCCAGGAGCAATTCGGCGCGCTGTGCCACTGGCGTATGGCGACCCTTGTGAAAGGCGGTGCTGGCGCGAGTGAGGGCGGCATCCAGTTGCGCGGCGGATTCGTACGGGTAGCTGCCGACGGTTTCGCCATTGGCGGGGTTGATCGACAAGGCATGGGTCTGGTGAGTGATAGCGTTCATGGCACCGTCCTGCGCAGTGTTGGAGAAGGTGCCCAGCGTACGGGGCTGTATCTTTTCCGGGAACTGAATAATATTAAGCAATACGTTCACGATTGGAGAATGACTTGGATCTGGTGCAGTTGGAGATTTTCAAGGCCGTGGCCGAGCAAGGCAGCATCAGCGCCGCCGCACAGCTGATTCATCGGGTGCCATCGAACCTGACCACCCGTATCAAGCAATTGGAGCAGGACCTGGGTGTCGAGCTGTTTATCCGTGAGAAAAGTCGACTGCGCCTGTCGCCTGCCGGCTGGAATTTCCTCGGTTATGCACGGCGCATCCTTGACCTGGTGCAAGAGGCCCGCGCCACCGTGGCGGGTGAGGAGCCCCAGGGCCCCTTCGCCCTGGGCTCGCTGGAAAGCACCGCCGCCGTGCGAATCCCGGCATTGCTTGCGGCCTACAACCAGAAACACGCCAAGGTCGAACTGGACCTGACCACCGGGCCCTCGGGCACGATGATCGAAGGCGTGTTATCGGGGCGACTGGCGGCAGCGTTTGTCGATGGACCGGTGTTGCACCCGACCCTGGAGGGAGTGGCGGTGTTTGAGGAGGAGATGGTGGTGATTGCGCCCTTGCATCACGCGCCGATCAGCTGTGGGCAGGATGTGAACGGTGAGAACATCTATACCTTTCGCTCCAACTGCTCATACCGGCACCACTTTGAGCGCTGGTTTTCCCAGGACGGCGCGATGCCGGGGAAGATTTTCGAGATGGAGTCGTACCACGGCATGCTCGCCTGTGTCAGCGCCGGCGCCGGGCTGGCGCTGATGCCGCGCAGCATGTTGGAGAGCATGCCGGGGTTTACCACGGTCAGCGTATGGCCGTTGGCCGATGAGTTCCGCCTGCTCAACACCTGGCTGATCTGGCGTCGGGGCACGGTGTCGCAGAGTTTGGACAGTTTTGTGCAACTGCTACAGGAACGCATTCCCCTGTAGGCGTCGGCAAGCTAGCCACCAAACTGCAGGGTGCCCATCGCCAGTTTCGCCATCAGCGCCGTGGCCCCCAGTTGCACCAGCCACAAGGCCAGGCCGCCGAGGAAGACGCCCAGGGCGACTTGCAGCACCAGGCTTTTTTGCCGCTTGGCTGGGGGCGTGCGGGGGGTGAAGTGATCCAGTTCGTCGCGGTCGGCACGCAGGTCCAGGTCGTCGTTTCTCATAAGGCTCTCGCAGCAAAGGGGCAGTCGGTGTTCAGTCTAGGGGTTGGGCGCCGCAAGTGGTGAACTTGTTGTGGCGAGCGAGCTTGCTCGCGTTGGGGCGCATAGCGGCCCCTTGTTCAGGCACCGTGGTGGTCCGGTAAGTTCAGGGTGGCAGGTATTGGGGCTGCTGCGCAGCCCAACGCGAGCAAGCTTGCTCGCCACGTGGGGCACAAATGGAAAGGGGAAGCCACTGGCTTCCCCTTCGTACCCCGCGATCAGGCTTACAGCACCTGCACAATCGCCTTGGTCACGGCAGCGATATTCGCCTGGTTCAACGCCGCCACGCAGATGCGGCCGGTGTCGAGGGCGTAGATACCGAACTCGCTGCGCAGGCGGGTGACTTGCTCTACGGTCAGGCCGGAGTAGGAGAACATCCCGCGCTGGCGACCGACGAAGCTGAAGTCGTGGCCCGGAGCTGCCTTGGCCAGGTCGCTGACCATCTGCTCGCGCATGCCGCGGATGCGCAAACGCATTTCGGCCAGTTCTGCTTCCCACTGGGCGCGCAGCTCTGGGTTGTTGAGCACTGCCGCCACAATCGCCGCGCCGTGGGTCGGCGGGTTGGAGTAGTTGGTGCGGATCACGCGCTTGACTTGGGACAGGATGCGCACGCTTTCTTCTTTCGATTCGCTGACGATGGACAGTGCGCCCACGCGCTCGCCGTACAGCGAGAACGATTTGGAGAACGAACTGGACACAAAGAAGGTCAGGCCCGACTCGGCGAACAGGCGCACGGCGGCGGCATCTTCGTCGATACCGTCGCCAAAGCCCTGGTAGGCCATGTCGAGGAACGGCACCAGGTTCTTGGCCTTGACCACTTCCAGCACGTCTTTCCAGTCGGCTGGGCTCAGGTCGACGCCGGTCGGGTTGTGGCAGCAGGCGTGCAGCACGACGATGGACTGGGCGGGCAGGGCGTTGAGGTCTTCCAGCAGGCCGGCGCGGTTCACATCGTGGGTGGCCGCGTCGTAATAACGATAGGTCTGTACCGGGAAGCCGGCTTTTTCGAACAGCGCCTGGTGGTTTTCCCAGCTTGGGTCGCTGATGGCAACTACGGCATTGGGCAGCAGTTGCTTGAGGAAGTCAGCGCCGATTTTCAGTGCGCCGGTGCCGCCAACGGCCTGGGCAGTGATCACCCGGCCAGCGCTCAACAGCGGCGACTCAGTGCCGAACAGCAGCTTTTGCACGGCCAGGTCGTAGGCGGCAATGCCATCAATCGGCAAGTAGCCACGGGCGGCGTGTTGCGCCACGCGAATGGCTTCCGCTTCGGCAACGGCACGCAGGAGTGGAATCTTCCCCTCCTCGTTGCAGTAAACGCCCACGCCAAGGTTGACCTTGTCAGTACGGGTATCGGCGTTGAATGCTTCGTTGAGGCCCAGGATAGGATCGCGTGGTGCCATTTCGACAGCGGAGAACAGGCTCATTTTTGCGGCAGCTCTATGGGGGAATGGAGGGACGTGTCGCGCTCCAGCCGAATGCACTAGAGCGGTGCACAAACGGGGAGCTAGTATAGAGGCCAACACCGCTCGCGGCGACAGCCGAAATGGCTTTTCGGCCAAGTTTTTCGGTTTATTTATCGACCGTTAGTCTTATTGCAACATTGATGGCCGCAGGCATGCAGGACGATTGCCTTGAAACCCGTCACATTCGCCTCCACTTCTACAGCTATCATGGTTTTTTCCTACGGCTCGCTCTGATATTTAGCAGGCTGTGGTCTTTTTCGTCCCCGACGGGTTTACAGTCTGGGGTGACTTCAAGAGGTACGTTATGTCGGATTTCCAACTAGTCACCCGCTTTGAACCTGCTGGCGACCAGCCCGAGGCCATCCGCCTGATGGTCGAAGGCATCGAGGCTGGCCTGTCCCACCAGACCTTGCTTGGGGTGACCGGCTCCGGCAAGACCTTCAGCATTGCCAACGTGATCGCGCAGATCAACCGCCCGACCCTGGTGCTGGCACCGAACAAGACCCTCGCCGCGCAGTTGTACGGTGAATTCAAGGCGTTCTTCCCGAACAACGCGGTGGAGTACTTCGTCTCCTACTACGACTACTACCAGCCCGAAGCCTATGTGCCGTCCTCCGATACCTTTATCGAGAAGGATGCGTCGATCAACGACCATATCGAGCAGATGCGGCTGTCGGCGACCAAGGCGCTGCTGGAACGCAAGGACGCGATCATCGTCACCACCGTTTCTTGCATCTACGGCCTGGGCAGCCCGGAAACCTATTTGAAGATGGTGCTGCACGTCGATCGCGGCGACAAACTCGACCAGCGCGCCTTGCTGCGGCGCCTGGCGGATTTGCAATACACCCGCAACGATATGGACTTCGCCCGCGCGACCTTCCGCGTGCGTGGCGACGTGATTGACATCTACCCGGCAGAGTCGGACCTGGAGGCGATCCGGATCGAGCTGTTCGACGATGAAGTCGAGAGTTTGTCGGCCTTCGATCCATTGACTGGCGAAGTGATCCGCAAACTGCCGCGTTTCACGTTCTATCCAAAAAGCCACTATGTGACACCCCGTGAAACCCTTTTGGATGCCATGGAGGGGATCAAGGCCGAGCTGGCCGAGCGCCTCGAATACCTGCGCGCCAACAATAAGCTGGTGGAAGCCCAGCGCCTGGAGCAGCGCACGCGTTTTGACCTGGAGATGATCCTCGAGCTGGGCTACTGCAACGGCATCGAAAACTACTCGCGCTACCTGTCGGGGCGCGAATCCGGCGCGCCACCACCGACCCTCTACGACTACCTGCCGGCAGACGCCTTGCTGGTGATCGACGAATCCCACGTCAGCGTGCCGCAAGTCGGCGCCATGTATAAAGGCGACCGTTCGCGCAAGGAAACCCTGGTGGAGTACGGCTTCCGCCTGCCTTCGGCGCTGGATAACCGGCCGATGCGTTTTGACGAATGGGAAAGCATCAGCCCGCAGACCATCTTTGTGTCGGCCACGCCGGGCAACTACGAGGCCGAGCATGCTGGCCGGGTGATCGAGCAACTGGTGCGTCCCACCGGCCTGGTCGACCCGCAAATCGAGATCCGCCCGGCCCTGACCCAGGTCGATGACTTGCTGTCGGAGATCACCAAGCGCGTGGCTCTGGAAGAACGGGTGCTGGTCACCACGCTGACCAAGCGCATGTCCGAAGACCTTACCGATTACCTCGCCGACCACGGCGTGCGCGTGCGTTACCTGCACTCGGACATCGACACGGTGGAGCGCGTGGAGATCATCCGCGACCTGCGCCTGGGTACGTTCGATGTGCTGGTGGGCATCAACCTGCTGCGTGAAGGCCTGGACATGCCCGAGGTGTCGCTGGTGGCGATCCTGGACGCGGACAAGGAGGGTTTCCTGCGCTCCGAACGCTCGCTGATCCAGACCATTGGCCGTGCGGCACGTAACCTCAATGGCCGGGCGATTTTGTATGCCGACCGCATCACCGGCTCCATGGAGCGGGCCATCGGCGAGACCGAGCGCCGCCGCGACAAGCAGATTGCGTTCAACCTGGCCAATGGCATCACCCCCAAGGGCGTGTTCAAGGACGTGGCCGACATTATGGAAGGCGCCACCGTACCGGGCTCGCGCAGCAAGAAGCGCAAAGGCATGGCCAAGGCTGCCGAGGAAAACGCCAAGTACGAAAACGAACTGCGCTCGCCGAGCGAAATCACCAAGCGTATCCGCCAACTGGAAGAGAAGATGTACCAACTGGCGCGGGACCTGGAGTTTGAAGCGGCGGCGCAGATGCGCGATGAGATTGGCAAGTTGCGCGAGCGGTTGCTGACGGTCTGAAGTTGCGTTGATGGGGCGGGCCTCATCGCAGGCAAGCCAGCTCCCACATGTGCAATGCATTTCAACATGTGGGAGCTGGCTTGCCTGCGATGGCGGCGCAGTGTCGGTTACGAAAGGCAATGGAATATAGCCAGCTAACGATCTGCCAAATAGCTATCTCGCGGTTGCAGCCCCAACCTTGGTTTATATGCCCTTTGTTGATCGGCCCACGCTGGAGCCGGGGGGCTTGGGGCTGTTACCATTCGCCCCTTGTTTTATTTTCAGCTTTATTGCCCATTCGAGACCCGCCATGACCACCGTCCGCACGCGCATCGCGCCATCGCCTACTGGGGATCCCCACGTCGGTACTGCCTACATCGCCTTGTTCAACTACTGCTTTGCCAAGCAGCACGGCGGTGAATTCATCCTGCGGATCGAAGACACGGACCAAGTGCGTTCGACCCGTGAGTCGGAACAGCAGATTTTCGATGCCCTGCGCTGGTTGGGCATTACCTGGGCTGAAGGCCCGGATGTCGGCGGCCCACATGGCCCGTATCGCCAGAGCGAGCGCAGCGACATCTATAAAAAGTACACCCAGCAACTGGTCGACATGGGCCATGCCTTCCCGTGCTTCTGCACCGCCGAAGAACTGGACCAGATGCGCGCCGAGCAACAGGCCCGTGGCGAAACCCCGCGCTACGATGGCCGCGCACTGCTGCTGTCGAAAGAAGAAGTGGCCCAGCGCCTGGCTGCCGGTGAACCTCACGTCATTCGTATGAAAGTGCCGAGCGAAGGCGTGTGCGTGGTGCCGGATATGTTGCGCGGCGATGTGGAGATCCCGTGGGACCGCATGGACATGCAAGTGCTGATGAAGACCGACGGCCTGCCGACGTACTTCCTGGCCAACGTGGTCGATGACCACCTGATGGGCATCACCCACGTGCTGCGTGGCGAAGAGTGGCTGCCATCGGCGCCCAAGTTGATCCTGCTTTACGAATACTTCGGCTGGGAACAGCCGCAGCTGTGCTACATGCCGCTGCTGCGTAACCCGGACAAGAGCAAGCTGTCCAAACGCAAGAACCCGACCTCGGTGACCTTCTACGAGCGCATGGGCTTCATGCCTGAAGCGATGCTCAACTACCTGGGCCGCATGGGCTGGTCGATGCCGGACGAGCGCGAGAAGTTCTCGCTGCAGGAAATGGTCGATAACTTCGACCTGTCCCGCGTCTCCCTGGGCGGGCCGATCTTCGATATCGAGAAGCTGTCGTGGCTCAACGGCCAATGGCTACGTGACCTGCCGGTGGAAGAGTTCGCCAGCCGTGTGCAGCAGTGGGCGTTGAACCCCGAGTACATGATGAAGATCGCCCCGCTGGTGCAGGGCAGGGTGGAGACGTTCAGCCAGGTCGCCCCACTGGCCAGTTTCTTCTTTGCCGGGGGCGTGAACCCGGATGCCAAGCTGTTCGAGTCGAAGAAGCTCTCGGCCGACCAGGTTCGCCAGTTGATGCAGTTGATCCTGTGGAAACTTGAAAGCCTGCGCCAGTGGGAGAAGGACGCCATCACCGCAACCATCCAGGCGGTGGTCGAGTCCCTGGAGTTGAAACTGCGCGATGCCATGCCGCTGATGTTTGCCGCGATTACCGGGCAGGCCAGTTCGGTGTCGGTACTTGATGCGATGGAAATCCTCGGTCCTGACCTGACCCGCTTCCGTCTGCGCCAAGCCCTTGATTTGCTGGGCGGTGTGTCGAAGAAAGAAAACAAGGAATGGGAAAAGCTGCTGGGTGCTATCGCCTAGTTAAGCGCTGGTAAGGTCAAAACCCCGGCTTTCCGGGGTTTTGACGGTAAGTGATTGTTATCCCGGCAAAAAACTTTGAAAATTGTTGAAAATAAATTTGACAGCCTTTCAAAGCGCCATTAAGATTCGCCCCGTCCTCACCGATGAGGGGCTATAGCTCAGCTGGGAGAGCGCTTGCATGGCATGCAAGAGGTCAACGGTTCGATCCCGTTTAGCTCCACCAATTTACAGGTTCAAGGTCTGGCCACACCGTCCTTGAATTGATCAGGCCCAGCTTGATCAGGTTGTACAGAAGGTTTTGTCCCCTTCGTCTAGTGGCCTAGGACACCGCCCTTTCACGGCGGTAACAGGGGTTCGAGTCCCCTAGGGGACGCCAGTTTCAACAAGCAGCTCGCAAGGTCTGCTGCGCCGCGAGGCGAAAAATCCGGGGCTATAGCTCAGCTGGGAGAGCGCTTGCATGGCATGCAAGAGGTCAACGGTTCGATCCCGTTTAGCTCCACCAATTTACAGGTTCAAGGTCTGGCCACACCGTCCTTGAACTGATCAGTCTCAGCCTGATCATGTTGTATAGAAGGTTTGTGTCCCCTTCGTCTAGTGGCCTAGGACACCGCCCTTTCACGGCGGTAACAGGGGTTCGAGTCCCCTAGGGGACGCCACGATTACCCGCTCTGCGGGATTTATAAGGGTCATTCGATTATTGAATGGCCCTTTTGTTTGTCTGGCGTTTGGGTTTTCTCCCTCCCTCTACAAAAATCTCTTCTGACCAGCGGTCGAATTCAGCGCTTGCTAAAAAGTATTATGAAGATAATATTTTAACCGTAATATTCGGAGGCCGTCATGAGCGATAAAAAAGCGCAAACCCGTGAACGTATTCTGCAAGCCGCCAGCTCCGCGCTGATTCAGCGTGGCCCGGCCGAACCGAGTGTGGGTGAGGTCATGGGGGCCGCGGGCCTGACCGTTGGCGGCTTCTACGCCCACTTTGAAAGCAAGGACGCCTTGATGCTGGAGGCGTTCGAGCAACTGCTGGCGCGGCGCCGGGCGTCTATCGAAGATATGGACCCCAGCCTGACAGGCGAAGAGCGCCGCGCCCTGGTGGCGGCGTTCTACCTGTCGCGCAAGCACCGTGATTCTACCGCCCAGGCCTGCCCGATCCCGGCCACGGTGGGCGAGATGAGCCGCTTGCCGGATGAGTTTCGCGATGTGCTGAGCCAGCACGTCGAGCTGATGGCTGCGCAACTGGCTGCCAGCCCGGAAGACACCGACAAAGCCCTGGCCGACATGGCCTTGATGATTGGCGGCCTGGCATTGGCCCGGGCCCTGGGGCCGGGCGAATTGTCGGATCGTGTATTGCGCGCCTCCAAGTCGGCAGTGCGCTGAACAAGGCTTGTGAGCCTGGGGAGTGAAGGGATGAGCACCTTGAACTGGATTCGCCGTGTCAACGGCACCGTGGGCAGGCTGGCGCCGCAAACCATCGCCAACCAGATGCGTCGCGCCTTCATGACGCCTCGGGATCTGCCGCCCCGTGCGTGGGAATTGCCGCTGCTGGCGCAGGCCGAGCGCATCACCTTGCGTTTTGGCCTGTCGGCGCTGCGTTGGGGTCAGGGCCCGGCGGTGCTGATGATGCACGGCTGGGAAGGGCGCCCAACCCAGTTCGCCAGCTTGATCGACGCATTGGTGGGCGCCGGTTATTCGGTGATTGCCCTCGACGGCCCGGCCCATGGTCGCTCGCCAGGCCGTGAGGCCCACGTGGTGCTGTTTGCCCGGGCGATGCTGGAAGCGGCCGCTGAGTTACCGCCGCTGCACGCGGTGGTCGGTCACTCCATGGGTGGCGCCAGTGCGATGCTGGCCATCCAATTGGGCCTGCGCACCAATGCGTTGGTGAGCATTGCGGCCCCTTCCCGTTTGCTCGATGTATTGCGCGGCTTTGCCTCGGTGGTCGGCATGCCGGAGCGGGCGCGTGCAGCGTTTATCCAGGAGGTCGAGTACGCCCTGGGCATCCCGCTCAAACACCTGGATGTGGCCCACTATCAAATGAATATCCCAGGGCTGATCGTGCATGCCGAAGACGACACCTTCGTCCCGGTCAAGGCCTCACAGATGATCCACGAGGCCTGGTTCGACAGCCGCCTGTTGCGCCTGGAGCAAGGCGGGCATCAGAAGGTCCTGGCCGACCCGCGAGTGGTCGAAGGCGTGCTGGCGCTGCTGGCCGGCTGCCGTGAACCGGCGCGGCAAACCGCTTGAGCCAAGCGATGGGTTACACTGCTGCCCGCCGACATTAATCGACCGGGAGCTGGGCATGGGCTGGGACTTGGCAAAGCCGTTTATCATTGATCTGCAGGTGGCCGCTGAGGACATCGACGGCCTGGGGCATGCCAATAATGCCGTTTACGTCTCCTGGTTGGAGCGTTGCGCCTGGCGCCACTCCCAGCGTCTGGGCCTGGATCTTGCCGAGTACCGGCGCCTGGATCGGGCCATGGCGGTGGTGCGCCATGAAATCGACTATCTGGCAGCCGGCTACGAAGGCGATGAGTTGCAACTGGCGACCTGGATCGTCGATTGGGACCAGCGCCTGAAGATGACCCGGCGCTTCCAACTGATGCGCCCCAGTGATGGCGCCACCTTGTTGCGTGCGCAAACCACCTTTGTCTGTATCGAACTCTCCAGCGGCAAGCCCAAGCGCATGCCGGCGGAGTTTATCGAAGGCTATGGCGTGGCGATCCACATCTGACAAGGGGGTTAACGGTTGCTGTGGGAAACCCAGTAAACTGCGCCACGTTTTTCGTTGAGTGTTTTCCATGCAAATTGCCTTGGCGCCCATGGAGGGGTTGGTCGACAACATCCTGCGGGACGTGCTGACCCAGGTGGGCGGTATTGATTGGTGCGTGACCGAATTTATCCGGGTCAACGACCGCCTGCTGACCCCAGCCTATTTCCACAAGCTTGCTCCTGAACTGCTGCACGGTGCCAAAACCGCTGCGGGCGTGCCTTTGCGTGTGCAGTTGCTGGGCTCTGATCCCGTGTGCCTGGCGGAAAACGCCGCGCTGGCCTGTGAGTTGGGGTCTGAGGTGATCGACCTGAACTTTGGCTGCCCGGCCAAGACGGTCAACAAGTCCCGCGGCGGCGCGGTGCTGCTCAAGGAACCGGAACTGCTCAACCAGATCGTCGAGCACGTACGTCGTGCGGTGCCGGCGCATATCCCGGTGACCGCCAAGATGCGCCTGGGCTTCGACAGTCCGGACGGTGCGCTGGTGTGTGCCACTGCTCTGGCGGAAGGTGGTGCGGCACATATCGTGGTGCATGCGCGGACCAAGGCCGATGGCTACAAGCCGCCAGCCCATTGGGAGTGGATCCCGCGTGTGCAGGACGTGGTCAAGGTGCCGGTGTTCGCCAACGGTGATATCTGGAGTGTCGAAGACTGGCGACGCTGCCGCGAGATCAGCGGTGTCGAGGACATCATGCTCGGTCGCGGCCTGGTGGCGCGTCCCGACCTGGCCCGGCAAATCGCCGCCGCACGTGCCGGTGAAGACGTGGTGGAGATGAGTTGGGAGGAGATGCAGCCCATGCTTCGGGAGTTCTGGACGCAGTCTGTAGCGCAACTGACTGAGCGCCAGGCACCAGGTCGTCTGAAGCAGTGGCTGGCGATGCTGACGCGCAACTACCCGCAAGCTGTAGAGCTGTTTACCGCGCTGCGCCGGGAAACCGACCTTCAGCAGGTCAGCCGTTTGCTCGGAATGCCTCACCCCCAAGGGGTCTGAAAATTTTCTTACGGCCTCTCTTGAAATGTACTTGGCGGTCCTTATCTAGGGATTACACGATGCCGAATTCGGGTCGTGGAGATAAAGAACCTTGCTGATTATTTCAGGAGATTTGACCATGAGTACCGCATTTTCCCTGGCACCGCTGTTCCGCTCTTCCGTGGGTTTCGACCGTTTCAACGACCTGTTCGAAACCGCGCTGCGCAACGAGCCGGGCAGCAGCTACCCACCCTATAACGTCGAGAAACACGCTGAAGACCAATACCGCATCGTGATCGCGGCGGCCGGTTTCCAGGAAGACGATTTGGAGTTGCAGGTAGAGAAAGGCGTCTTGACCGTCAGTGGTGGCAAGCGTGACACCAAGGCCGAGAACGTCACCTATCTACATCAAGGCATTGCCCAGCGCGCCTTCAAGTTGTCGTTCCGCTTGGCGGACCATATTGAGATCAAGGCCGCAGACCTGAGCAATGGATTGTTGAGCATTGACCTGCTGCGAGTAGTGCCGGAAGAGGCAAAGGCCAAGCGCATCCCGATCAATGGGGGGCAGAAGCCGGCCCTGCAACACTGAGTCTATATTTTTAAGTTTTTCATCTCTTCAAGAAAGGGCGCCTCTGGCGCCCTTTTTTTGTTTAAGGCGCTAAGGGCGGGAGTAAGTGATTTAACCAGTAGCGCTACGGTTGTTGTTTAGTTGAAAAGTGTCGATTGGTTTTTTGTACTAGTGAGTGTGTGTAACTTGTTTTTAGTTTTGCCCAAGTTTGGAAGGTGTAAAGCGGATTGTGTTTTTTGGTTTTACTGTGCGTGACCACTGTATTTTTCGCGCGGGAAATATCACGGGCCGTCCTGTGAAAGATTGAGGAATCATGACGTTTTTTTTCATCGAGGCAGTTTATTAACGGGTATGACGTTGTTTTCCCCAGGAAAAGCGCTGGGAAGCTGATTTTCTGCAGAAGTCCATAGGTAAAAGTCTGAAGTTCTCTATTAGTGTCCTTATGTTTTCAGGGATTTCTGGAACCCGAACGCTTTTTGCTCCACGAAATCATGGACTTTGATTCGGTTGCTACCGTTTCAAGTCATCAGTAAATCGTGTTCGTTATGGGTATTTGAATGCCCTGGTGCTTTTCTGAAAAGAGGGATGACTAATGTCTTATCTATCTGTTAATAATCCTCCGAGCGTTAATGTCGGTAATCATCAGCTTGATCGGGCCGCGCCGGTAGCTGCTCAGGTTGGAAGTGTTGACGCAAGTAAGCCGCTGGGGGCTAAGCCGAGTGTTTTGCCAGATTATAACCGTACCGTTGCGAATGGGCGGGAAAGTACAGTCGTCAGTACCGACGCACTTTCAAAACTGCTTGATATGTTTGAACTTCTCTTTAAGGCGATGCGAGATGTGCTGTCTGGCAAAAAACACTCTCCTGACGTTTTGCCGACAATGGACAAGCCGACTGAAGTGAAATCCCAGCCTGGGGATAACCCGGCCCTCCCAGGCAAGGAATTGAAAGCACCGGTTGACGCGGGTAAGCCGGTAATTTCAGGCAAAGACTTAAAAAACCAGCTCGATAGGGACAAACCGGCCGAGAAGAAGCCGCAAGCCGAGAGCCAGCCGGCGGTTCCGGGCAAGGACACCAAAGTGCCGCTCGAGACGGACAAACCGGTCGAGAAGAAGCCGCAAGCCGAGAGCCAGCCGGCGGTTCCGGGCAAGGACACCAAAGTGCCGCTCGAGACGGACAAACCGGCCGAGAAGAAGCCGCAAGCCGAAAGCCAGCCGCAAGCCGAAAGCCAGCCGGCTGTTCCGGGCAAGGACGCCAAAGTGCTGGTCGAGGCGGACAAGCAGGCCGAGAGCAAGCCCTTAATCCCGGGCAAGCAACCCGCAGTGTCGCCGGATATCAAGGTCTTGCCCCGGGTTCCAGATACAGACTCCAAAGTGTCCTCCGACTCAGTGGTGCGGGTGAACGTTAATATCAACAACTGCCATTGCCCGGCGGACGCTCATTCGGCGATTGACGTTCGTACGAAGCCTGGTTCGGTACCTGCGTCGCTGGTACCCGTGATCACGACGAATGTGACACCCGAGTTGGAGCCCCAGCGGCCCGTGCCCATGATCAGCAGTCGCGTGAAACCCGGCGTGGTCCCCCAACCGGCGCCGCCAGTGGTCGATAGTCGCGTGAAGTCTGGCCCGGAACCCAGGGTGGTAGTACCCCAGACCGACGCCCGTGTAGAACCTGATGCCTTGCCACTGCCAACCCCAGCAGTACAGCCGGACAAGCCGCTGCCAGGGACTGACCTCACCTCCCCGGGCCCAGACTGCGGTCCAGATGAAATGGGTTGGGCTACGGCCTTCTCTCGTCGGCCCTAGTACCTCTTCAGAGCCTGTAAACCTTTAAATTCAACCAGTTGCTTCTCCGGTCAGTGACCGGCCGGAGGGGCACTTAGTGGGGGGCAGAATCATGTCCGTGTTAAACGTTAACAGCGCTGTACACCTCATGTGTGATTGTTCGGGACGGCAGGGGGAGGCGTTTCATGGCGCCACCCAGAGGCCCTCGATACAGCGTTTGGGGGGCAGCACGGCTTCCCGTCAGCACTCGGTAAATAACCACTTCAAGCGGGCGACGGGTGAGGTGAAGAAGCCTGCGGTGGACTTGCAGGCCATTATTTCGATGTTCAGCGCTTTCTTGAGCCAGCTTTCAGCATTGCTGTCAGGCCGTAACGAACAAGACACCGTCAAGGTTGTTCCCGAGCCGGTCAGACCGGAGGTTAAGCCAACACCGGTAGTGCCAGAACCGGAGACGGCACCTACACCTCTTCCTGACCTATCGAGTAAGCGCAATGGGGCCAAGTGTGACGATATCTGGGGCGGTTTCCGCCAAGGGCCCGATGGCAATTGCGTGACTGTTTCGGCGATCAAGGCAGCCATGCATAAGTTTGGGCAAAGCCCTACCGATGTTTATAAACGCGTTCGTAAAACCGCCCAGGGCTATGAGGTCACGATGCGCGATGGCTATTACTTGACCGTGAGCCACCAGGAGTTGAAGCAGGCGGCTGCAGGGGCACGGTTTTTTGGACGAGACAAAGGCGCACTCAAGGATGCTGAGTTCATGTTTGCTTGCAGTGTCAAGCGTGCGCATTTGGATAATAACGATGGCAGGGCTGCGAGAAGTTTTAGCGCGGCGATACGCAGTCTCAATAATGGCGAAGATGAAAATGGTCCCGGTGAAGGTTTTCAGCGGCTGGGCTTAATACATTATATGAAACGTGTCCCTGTAAGCACCCTGGCCCGGGGGCAGGTAGGGATGGTCAATCGGGCCATGCATTCGGTTGCAGTGATTGATGGTCGGGAGGAGTTGTGGGGCCGAAAAGGCAGGGCGCCAACGTACGGGGATGCAGTGGCTTTAATCGGTTGAGTAAAGTTGTAGAGGGTCTGTTGAGTAAGCTTTAAAAATAAGAGTCGCTGTAGTTATCCTGCACAGGTTTTTGTTGTTCATTTTTCTGGCTTTTCAATGTCTGGCATTTGTTATTTTTTAACAATGTGTTTTTGTCGTGTCTCTAATATTGTTGTGGGTAGGGGGTGTCATGAATGTAAGTATGTTTAATCCGTTAATTTCTGATGGTTATAAGGCGGCTCTTGAGCCGGCCAATGGTTTTTCCTCAGGGGAGTTGTCGATAAAACGTGGCAAGAAACCCGATGATATCTTGAATGCTTTTACCGCCACCCCGCGTGGTTTTGGTGAGTGCTTTGATAGCAGCACCCATGCGGCGGTTATTAAAATGATGATGATGACATTTGGTCAAAACCCACGGGATATGTTTGAGGAAGTGAAAGTCGCGGGGGATGGTTATGACATCACGATGAAAGATGAGTTTAAGGTGCATATTTCCAAAGAGGAACTAAAACTGACGGCGAAGGCATCGCGATTTGCTGGCAATGACAGTTCGGCCATTGCCGATGCCAATGTTGTGCTGGCGGCGTTTGCCAAGCGTAAACAACAAACCGGGGAATATGGCAGTTTCGAGCAGGCCTTACGCAAGAGCCTTGAAGGCGAAACCACGCAGAACTGCCTGCGGGGCATGGGAATGATTGGTTTTGCCCAGTTTGTGCCCACTACTGATATGGCCGCCAGCGGCGCGTTGGGTGTAGTGGAGACACATAATTTTGGCTCGGCCTTTGTCATGGATAGCACCCAGCATAACTACGGACACAAGCAAAGAGTTGATCGAAGTTACGGGTATATGTTGTTCAATGACACGCAGGCGCCGGAGGCATCGCCCGCAAGTCTCGAGACAGGTGCGCTGAAGTTATCCCGTGCGCCCGTGGGTGTCCCCCCCGCTGATATCTGGAGTGGCTTTTATCAAGGGGTAGAAGGCAACTGTGTCACCGTATCAGCGATCAAGGCGGCGATGATGAGGTTTGGGCAACGCCCGCAAGACATCTTTAAAAAGGTCACGGTCACCGCTGAAGGCTATGAAGTGGTCATGAGAGATTCTTATAAGTTGACCCTGACCCATGATGAGCTGAGAAAGGCCCAGGCAGCCTCCAACTTGAAGGGCACCAATCCGTCATTGCTGGCCGATGCCAATTTCTTGTACGCCGCGAGTGCCAAACGGGCGCAGTGGGAGAACAACGACGGCCGTGCTCGTCAGAGTTTTGAGATGGCCATGGAAACCCTGAACGACGGTGAGTATCCGGGAGCGGCGCTGCGCAGGCTTGGGCTGTCGGCCTATGTCCGTGAAAGCACGGTAAAAGAACTGATAAATGGGGCGATTGGCACCCTGGCCAACTCCCACCACTCGGTGGTGGTCATTGGCGGGATGCTGGATATGTATGGGCAAAAGTGCAATTTGGTCCAATCGCAATGGCAGGACTACTTCCTGCGTGCGTTGAAGTTGGTGTAAGGCAGGTGCAGGGCTGAGGGTATTTGGCGCTCTCCCTGCGCTTACCTCAATAGCAGCGTAAATGCCTCCAGGGGCAATGGCCGGCTGTGCAAATAGCCTTGATACAAATGGCAGCCCAGGCCTTGCAGGAACGCCAGTTGCTCAGGGGTTTCCACACCTTCGGCAATCACCTCCAGGTTCAGGCTGCGCGCCATGGCCACGATCGCGCGGATGATCTCGGCGTCGTTGGGGTCGTGGGTGGCGTCGCGCACAAATGACTGATCGATTTTCAACGCAT
This sequence comes from Pseudomonas sp. MF5691, assembly GCF_016405645.1. Lineage (NCBI taxonomy): Bacteria > Pseudomonadati > Pseudomonadota > Gammaproteobacteria > Pseudomonadales > Pseudomonadaceae > Pseudomonas > Pseudomonas sp. MF5691. The sequence continues at coordinate 102,133 of NZ_JAEKDC010000009.1, read as the reverse complement.
CGACCGGCAGGCGCTTGAGGTAGGTCAAGGATGAATAACCGGTGCCGAAATCGTCCATGGCAAAGCTGACCCCGAGCTTTTTCAGGCGGCGCATTTTGCTGATGGTGTCGTCCAGATTCTGAATCACAATGCCTTCGGTGATTTCCAGTTTCAGCAAGCTGAACGGCAAGTGATGCTGCGTCAGGCTGCGCTCCACCCGTTCGACAAAGTCGTTCTGGCGAAACTGCCGGGGGCTGATATTCACGCACAGGCTGAAGCCTTCCGGCTCCACCAGGCCTTCGGCGATCAGGCGGGCAAACGCGGCGCAGGCTTCGTCGAGGATCCAGGTGCCGACCTCAAGGATCAGTCCGCTGTCTTCCAGGACCTTGATGAACTCTGTGGGTGACTGTGCCCCCAGTTGCGGATGCTGCCAGCGCACCAGGGCCTCGGCGCCGACAATGCGATTGTCCCGGGCATCCACCTGGGGCTGGTAATGCACGCTGAACTCGCCCCGTGATAACGCCAGGCGCAGATCCGTCTCCATGCGCAGGCGCTCGCTGGCAGTGCGTTGCATGCTGTTATGGAACATCTGCGTGGTGTTGCGCCCCGAGTCCTTGGCCCGATACAGGGCGATATCCGCGCGCTTGAGCAGGTCCGCCGGCGTCGAGCCGTGATCGGGGATCAGCGCCACGCCGATACTGGGGGTGACCTGCAAGCGCTGGCCATCGAGAAACATTGGCTCGGACAGCAACTCGCGCAGGGTGTTGGACAGCAATTGCACCTGTTTACTGACCTCAGTTCGCGAACCCTCCAGGCCGCTGAGCAGCACCACGAACTCATCGCCGCCCAGGCGCGCCACCGTGTCCTCCATGCGCACGCTGGCTTCCAGGCGTGCGGTGACGATTTTCAGCACGGTGTCGCCCACCGGGTGGCCGAGGGAATCGTTGATGTGCTTGAAGTGATCCAGGTCCAGAAACAGCAGCGCGCCCCGCAGGTTGTGGCGTTTGAGCAAGGCGATCTGCTGGCTCAGGCGGTCCATCAGCAGGGCGCGGTTGGGCAGGTTGGTCAGGGGGTCGTGATAAGCCAGGTGACGGATCTGCGCCTGCGCACTTTTCAGCAGGCTCACATCCCGTGCGGTCAGCAGCAGGCACGGCGTTTCATTGAGGGTAATCGGCTCGACCGACACCTCCACCGCCAGCAACTCGCCGCGTTTGTTGTGCCAGAGCATGTCCATGTGATGGATGCGGCCTTTGACCTGTAATTCGGCCAATAGCGTGGTGCGCTGGTTTTCGTCGGCCCAGATACCGATCTGGTAGAGGGTCAGGCCGATCGCTTCCTCGGCGCGGTAGCCGGTCAGGCGGCAGAAACCGTCATTGACCTCCACGTAGCGCCCAGTGTCGCGCTCGGTAATGGACACGGCGTCGGGGCTGGAATGGAAGGCCTTGGCGAACTTTTCTTCGCTGGCCTTGAGCGCCGCTTCCGAGCGCTGTTGCTGGGTGATATCGCGCAGGGTGGTGACCACGCAGCGCTGGTGGCCGACCTTGATCAACCGGCTGGAAATCATGCAGGTCAGGCGCTGGCCATTTTTGTGATGGACGATGATGGCCACATTGTTCAGCGCCTGTTCGCGAATCACTTGCTCGATGCGCTGCAGGCGTTGGGTCGGCTCATCCCACAAGCCGATCTGCTCGGCGGTGTGGTTGATGACTTCGGCGGCGCTCCAGCCAAAGGTCTGGGTAAAACTGGGGTTGATCTCAACGAATTCGCCGCTGGCCAGAGTGGTCACGCAAATCGGGTCGGGGCTGGCGAGGAACAGGCTGGCGAACTTTTCTTCGGAGGCGCTCAGGCGCTGTTCACGTTCGACCTGGTCGGTGATATCCAGCAAGGTGCCCGCCATGCGCAGCGGCGCGCCCTGGGCGTCGCGATACAGGCGGGCGCGGCTTTCCAGGTAGCGCGAGCTGCCGTCTCCCAGTTGCACGCGGTAGGTCAACTGGTAGTTGCCGGCCGGCCCTTCACGCAGGGTGCGATAGGCATCGCGCATGCTGGCGCGCTCTTCATCGGGCATGCCTTCAAAAAAAGCATCGAAGGACTCATGGAACGGGTGCGGATCCAGGCCGTGCAACTGTGCGGCCCGCGCCGAGCCATAAAGCATGCCGCTGGGGATATGCCAGTCCCAGGTGCCCAGTTGGGCCGAGTCCAGGGCCAGGTCCAGGCGCTCCTGACTGTCCTTGAGAGCCTGCTCGGCGTTCTTGCGCTCGGTGGTGTCGAGGAAGGTGCTGATGAGGTAGGCCTGGCCGTCGAGTTCGACCTTTTGCGCACTGAGGGTGCCGTCATGGATTTGCCCATTGCTGGCGCGAAATTGCACCTCCATGGTGATCGGTTCGCCTTTGCGCTGGGTCGCCCTGACCAACAGGGCCCGTTGCTCGGGGTGGACCCACAGCCCCAGGTCGAGGGTGGTGCGACCAATGGCATCGTTGACCGGCCAGCCGAACAGGCTTTCGAAATACTGGTTGGCCTCGCTGATCAGGCCGTCTTCCTGGCGGGTCAGCAGGACCATGTTCGGGCACAGGTGGAACAGCGTGGCGAAGCGTTTTTCCGAGTGGCCCAGGGCATGTTCGCGCTCGCGCTGCTGGGTGGTTTCACGGATCACCCCGATCATCCGGCGGCGCCCCGAAGCATCCGGCTGCAGGCTGCCGTTGATTTCCAGCCAGTGCAGGCTGCCGTCCGGCCACTGGATGCGGTGATGCATGGCTTGTTCGAAGGGCGCGCCAGCCAGGACCGCGTGAAACGCGCGGATCACGCGGCCGCGGTCTTCGGCGGCCAGCAAGTCGAGGTAGTCCAGGTCCTTGGGCAACGGCTGCCGGGGGTCGAAACCGAATAGCGCCTGGGTGCCGCGCGACCAACTGATCCGTCCGCAGTCGATATCCCAGCTCCAGGCACCGAGCCGTGCGGCATTGAGCGCCGCCAACAGCTGCGGGGCATTTTCCCAGCTTTGTTCCGCCTGCTGGGGGTCCAGGGCGTGGATGCGGGGCAGCGGCGGCACGGGATCGACGGGGTTGGGCATTATCAAGGGGCCTTGGCTCGATGGGCATTCGGCGCGGGAACAGGGTCTACAGGCCGCACGGCCTCATGCCGGCGTCGCGGCCGGATCAACCTGTGCATCCAATAGGCTCATGAAAGCCCGCGCAGCGTTCGACAGCGTCCTTTCGGTGTGCACGATATAGCCTAGCTGGCGACTGAGCTGTATGCCCGGTAAAGCGATACTGGCCACTTGATCATCAAGCATGGTGCGCGGCAAGACACTCCAGGCCAGGCCGATGGAGACCATCATCTTGATGGTTTCCAGGTAGTTAGTGCTCATGGCGATGTTCGGCGTCAGGCCCTGGGCCTCGAACAAGCGGTGCACGATATGGTGGGTAAAGGTGTTGCCGCCGGGGAATACCGCCGGGTGTCGGGCAATGTCGGTCAGGCTGATGGTGCCGTTACTGGCCAGGCTGTGTTCGGGCGCCACCACGAAATCCAGGGGGTCGTCCCACACCGGGGTGGCCCGCACCAGGCTGTGGGGCTCCGGGGCCAGGGTGATGACCGCCACTTCGGCGCGGCCGTGGAGGATTTCCTCGTAGGCCACTTCCGAGTCCAGGAACTGAATATCCAGGGCCACATTCGGGTATTCCCGGGTAAAGGTGCGCAATACCGGGGGCAGGCGATGCAGCCCGATGTGATGGCTGGTCGCCAGAGTCAGGCGTCCGCTGACTTCGCCGGTCAGGTTGGTCAGGGCGCGGCGAGTGTCGTCCAGCACATTGAGGATCTGATAGGCACGGGGCAGCAGGGCGCGTCCGGCCTCTGTCAGGCCGACCTCACGGCCCAGCCGATCGAACAAGCGCACCTTCAATTGCTGCTCAAGGCCGGCAATGCGCTTGCTGATCGCCGGTTGCGTCAGGTGCAGGCGCTCTCCGGCCCCGGAGAAGCTGCCGGTTTCGGCGATGGCAATAAAGGCATTGAGGTTGGCCAGGTCCATAGTGGTATTCCAGTCGGTTATCCAAAGCATAAAAAATATGAATTTGAGTTATTTAATGTAACGCCATAGCATCAGCCTCACAAGCCAAAGGGTTATTGAATCGTTCAACGCCCAGGGCATAGAAAGACGCTGATGAGGACCGACTGATGGCCGGCAAAACGCTTTACGACAAACTCTGGGATTCCCATGAAGTGAAACGGCGCGATGATGGGTCGTCGCTGATCTACATCGACCGTCACATCATCCACGAAGTGACCTCGCCCCAAGCGTTCGAAGGCCTGCGACTGGCCGGGCGCAAGCCTTGGCGCGTCGACTCGATCATCGCCACCCCGGACCACAACGTGCCAACCACCCCGGAGCGCAAGGGCGGCATCGAAGCCATTGCCGACCAGGTCTCGCGTTTGCAGGTCCAGACTCTCGACGACTATTGCGACGAGTACGGCATCACCGAATTCAAGATGAACGACGTGCGCCAGGGCATCGTCCACGTGATCGGCCCGGAGCAGGGCGCGACCTTGCCGGGCATGACTGTGGTCTGCGGCGACTCCCACACCTCGACCCACGGTGCATTCGGCGCCCTGGCCCACGGCATTGGCACCTCCGAGGTAGAACACGTGTTCGCCACCCAGTGCCTGGTCGCCAAAAAAATGAAGAACATGCTGGTGCGCGTCGAAGGCAAGTTGCCGTTCGGTGTGACCGCCAAGGACATCGTGCTGGCCGTGATCGGCAAGATCGGTACCGCTGGCGGTAATGGGCATGCCATCGAGTTTGCCGGCAGCGCGATTCGCGACCTGTCCATCGAAGGCCGCATGACCATCTGCAACATGTCCATCGAAGCCGGTGCCCGGGTGGGCATGGTCGCGGCGGATGAAAAAACCGTGGAATACGTCAAAGGCCGACCTTTCGCACCGGCTGGCGCCGAGTGGGAGGCTGCCGTCGAGGCCTGGAAAGACCTGGTGTCCGACGCCGACGCGGTGTTCGATACCGTGGTCGAGCTCGACGCGGCCCAGATCAAGCCACAGGTCAGCTGGGGCACCTCGCCGGAAATGGTCCTGGCCGTTGATCAGAACGTGCCGGACCCGGCCCAGGAAGCCGATCTGGTCAAGCGCGGCTCCATCGAGCGCGCCTTGAAGTACATGGGCTTGAAAGCCAACCAGGCGATCACCGACATCCAGTTGGACCGCGTGTTTATCGGTTCCTGCACCAACTCGCGGATCGAAGACTTGCGCGCCGCGGCGGTGATCGCCAAGGGCCGCAAAGTGGCCTCGACCATCAAGCAAGCCATTGTGGTGCCAGGTTCGGGCCTGGTGAAGGCCCAGGCTGAGGCCGAAGGGCTGGACAAGATCTTCCTCGAAGCCGGTTTTGAATGGCGTGAGCCGGGCTGCTCGATGTGCCTGGCGATGAACCCGGACCGTTTGGAGTCGGGGGAGCATTGCGCGTCCACCTCCAACCGTAACTTCGAAGGGCGTCAGGGCGCCGGTGGCCGTACCCACCTGGTCAGCCCGGCCATGGCCGCCGCCGCTGCCGTCAACGGTCGTTTCATCGACGTTCGCGAATTGATCTGAGGAATACCCGATGAGAGCTTTTACCCAACACACCGGTCTTGTCGCGCCGTTGGACCGTGCCAACGTGGACACCGACCAGATCATCCCCAAGCAGTTCTTGAAGTCGATCAAGCGCACCGGTTTCGGCCCGAACCTGTTCGATGAGTGGCGCTACCTGGACGTGGGCTACGCCTACCAGGACAACTCCAAGCGCCCGTTGAACAAGGATTTTGTGCTCAACGCCGAGCGCTATCAGGGCGCCAGCGTGTTGTTGGCCCGGGAAAACTTCGGTTGCGGCTCCAGCCGTGAACACGCGCCGTGGGCCCTGGAAGAATATGGCTTTCGCAGCATTATCGCGCCGAGCTACGCCGACATCTTCTTCAACAACAGCTTCAAGAACGGCTTGCTGCCGATCATCTTGAGCGATGCCGAAGTGGACGAGTTGTTCCAGCAAGTGGAAGCCAATGTCGGCTACCAGTTGACCGTCGACCTCGCCGCACAGACCGTGACCCGTCCGGATGGCAAGGTGTACCACTTTGAAGTGGATGCCTTCCGCAAACACTGCCTGATCAATGGCCTGGACGATATCGGCCTGACCTTGCAGGACGGCGAGGCGATTGCCGCGTTTGAAGCCAAGCACCGGGCCAGCCAGCCTTGGTTGTTTCGTGATGCGTAATTCTATGTAGGCTGGACTGGCCCCTTCGCGAGCAAGCCCGCTCTCGCATTCGACCGAGTTCCTTCAGTTGAAATGCGCTCAAATGTGGGGGCGGGCTTGCTCGCGAAAGGCCTGTATTAACACCACAAAAGCCAGGAACATCACCATGACCAGCACCGCCCACACCCAAGTCGTGCAAAAACAATTCGGCGAACAGGCCTCGGCCTACCTGAGCAGTGCCGTGCACGCCCAGGGCACCGAGTTCGCACTGCTGCAGGCCGAACTGGCCGGGCAGGGCGCGGCACGCCTGCTGGACCTGGGCTGTGGCGCCGGTCACGTGAGTTTCCATGTAGCACCGCTGGTCAAGGAAGTGGTGGCCTACGACCTGTCCCAGCAGATGCTCGACGTGGTCGCCGCGGCGGCAGTGGAGCGCGGCCTGGACAACATCCGCACCCTGCACGGCGCCGCCGAGCGCCTGCCATTCGCCGATGGCGAGTTCGACTTCGTGTTCAGCCGCTACTCGGCCCATCACTGGAGCGACCTCGGCCTGGCCCTGCGCGAAGTGCGCCGGGTGCTCAAGCCGGGCGGCGTGGCGGCGTTTGTCGATGTCTTGTCACCGGGCAGCCCGCTGTTGGACACTTACCTGCAAACCGTCGAAGTGCTGCGCGACACCAGCCATGTGCGCGATTATTGCGCCGGCGAGTGGATGCGCCAGCTCAACGAAGCCGGCCTGCATGTGCGCAACAGCAGTCGCCAGCGCCTGCGCCTGGAATACACCTCGTGGGTCGAACGCATGCGCACCCCGCCCGTATTGCGCGCAGCAATCCTGGCGTTGCAGCAGGCGATGGGCCAGGAAGTGCGCGATTACTATGAAATTCAAGCCGACGGCACCTTCAGCACCGACGTGCTGGTGGTGTTCGCTGAGCGCTGATTAATTTTTCCCGACCTGCCCACGGGCGGGTCGCTTGATGAAATGAGGAACTCATGAGCAAGCAGATTCTGATTCTCCCTGGCGACGGTATTGGCCCGGAAATCATGGCCGAAGCGGTCAAGGTCCTGGAATTGGCCAACAGCAAGTACAGCCTGGGCTTTGAATTGAGCCACGACGTGATCGGCGGCGCCGCCATCGACAAGCACGGCGTGCCCCTGGCCGATGAAACCCTCGACCGCGCCCGTGCTGCCGACGCCGTGCTACTCGGCGCCGTGGGCGGGCCGAAATGGGACAAGATCGAACGCGACATCCGCCCAGAACGCGGCCTGCTGAAGATCCGTGCGCAACTGGGCCTGTTCGGTAACCTGCGCCCGGCGATCCTCTATCCGCAACTGGCCGACGCGTCGAGCCTCAAGCCGGAAGTGGTGGCGGGCCTGGATATCCTGATCGTGCGTGAGCTGACCGGTGGCATCTACTTCGGCTCGCCACGGGGCGTGCGTGAGCTGGAGAATGGCGAGCGCCAGGCCTACGACACCCTGCCGTACAGCGAGAGCGAAATCCGCCGCATCGCCCGTGTCGGTTTCGACATGGCCCGTGTGCGTGGCAAGAAGGTCTGCTCGGTGGACAAGGCCAACGTCCTGGCGTCCAGCCAACTGTGGCGCGAAATCGTCGAAGAAGTGGCCAAGGATTACCCGGACGTCGAGCTGAGCCACATGTATGTGGATAACGCCGCCATGCAACTGGTGCGTGCGCCCAAGCAGTTCGACGTGATCGTCACCGACAACCTGTTTGGCGACATCCTGTCTGACCAGGCTTCGATGCTCACCGGTTCCATCGGCATGCTGCCGTCGGCGTCCCTGGACACCAACAACAAGGGCATGTACGAGCCGTGCCACGGTTCGGCGCCGGACATCGCGGGCCAGGGCATTGCCAACCCGTTGGCGACCATTTTGTCGGTGTCGATGATGTTGCGCTACAGCTTCAACCTGAGCGCAGCGGCGGATGCCATCGAGCAGGCGGTGAGCCTGGTGCTGGACCAGGGCCTGCGTACCGGCGACATCTGGTCACAGGGTTGCACCAAGGTCGGGACGCAGGAAATGGGCGACGCAGTAGTCGCCGCGCTGCGGAATCTGTAATCTCTCTGGCCCGCTTGCAGTTGTTGCTGCAAGGCGGCCCACTTTTTAACAAGGTGTAGTTGCGATGAAACGTGTAGGTCTGATCGGTTGGCGCGGTATGGTCGGTTCCGTGCTCATGCAGCGGATGCTGGAAGAGCAGGATTTCGATCTTATTGAGCCGGTGTTTTTCACCACTTCGAATGTCGGTGGCCAAGGGCCGTCCGTGGGCAAGGATATCGCCCCGCTCAAGGACGCCTACAACATTGAAGAGCTGAAGACCCTCGACGTCATTCTGACCTGCCAGGGTGGCGACTACACCAGTGAAGTCTTCCCCAAGCTGCGCGAAGCCGGCTGGCAGGGCTACTGGATCGACGCCGCGTCCAGCCTGCGTATGCAGGACGACGCGGTGATCATCCTCGACCCGGTCAACCGCAAGGTCATCGACCAGCAGCTCGACGCCGGCACCAAGAACTATGTCGGCGGCAACTGCACCGTCAGCCTGATGCTGATGGGCCTGGGTGGCCTGTTCGAAGCCGGGCTGGTGGAGTGGATGAGCGCCATGACCTATCAGGCGGCCTCCGGTGCCGGCGCGCAGAACATGCGTGAGCTGATCAAGCAGATGGGCGCGACCCACGCGGCCGTCGCCGATCAACTGGCTGACCCGGCCAGCGCGATCCTCGATATCGACCGCCGTGTGGCCGAGGCCATGCGCAGCGACGCCTACCCGACCGAGAACTTCGGCGTGCCCTTGGCCGGCAGCCTGATCCCGTGGATCGACAAGGAACTGCCGAACGGCCAGAGCCGCGAAGAGTGGAAGGCCCAGGCCGAGACCAACAAGATCCTCGGGCGCTTCAAGAACCCGATCCCGGTGGACGGTATCTGTGTGCGGATCGGCGCCATGCGCTGCCACAGCCAGGCGCTGACCATCAAGCTCAACAAAGATGTGCCGATCGCCGACATCGAAGGGCTGATCAGCCAGCACAACCCATGGGTCAAGCTGGTGCCGAACAGCCGCGAAATCAGCATGCAGGAGCTGAGCCCGACCAAGGTCACAGGCACCCTGAATGTACCGGTGGGCCGTCTGCGCAAGCTGAACATGGGCACCCAGTACCTGGGCGCCTTCACTGTAGGTGACCAGCTGCTGTGGGGCGCGGCCGAGCCGCTGCGCCGGATGTTGCGGATCCTGCTGGAGCGTTGATCGCTTTGTGGTGTTGAAGAAACCCGCGTTCTGGTGACAGGCGCGGGTTTTTTATGCCTGATCGTTCCCACGCTCCGCGTGGGAATGCCTCCCCTGACGCTCCGCGTCACAGCCTCAGGAATGGACGCGGAGCGTCCACGGCAGCGTTCCCACGCAGAGCATGGGAACGATCATTGCCTCACTCCCCACCACCCGGTAAAGTGCCGCTCCCCCCGCAATGCCCGAGGCAGCCTCCATGACCCAGACCTTTGATATCGCCGTGATCGGCGCCACCGGTACGGTTGGCGAAACCCTGGTGCAGATCCTCGAAGAACTGGATTTTCCGGTAGGCACCTTGCACCTGCTGGCCAGTAGCGAGTCGGCCGGCGCGTCGGTGCCGTTTCGCGGCAAAAATGTGCGGGTGCGGGAAGTCGATGAATTTGATTTCAGCAAGGTGCAACTGGCTTTCTTCGCCGCAGGCCCGGCGGTCACCTTGAGTTTCGCCCCCCGCGCCACTGCGGCGGGTTGCTCGTTGATCGACCTGTCCGGCGCCTTGCCGGCCGAACAGGCGCCCCAGGTGGTGCCGGAAGCCAATGCCCAGATGCTGGACGGTTTGAAAAAACCATTCCAGCTCGGTAGCCCAAGCCCTTGCGCCACCCATCTGGCAGTGGTCCTCGCGCCGCTGCGGGGGCTGTTGGATATCCAGCGCGTCAGCGTCACCGCTAACCTGGCGGTGTCCGCCCAGGGCCGTGAAGCCGTCAGCGAACTGGCCCGGCAAACCGCCGAGCTGCTGAATGTACGGCCCCTGGAACCCAAATTCTTTGACCGGCAGATGGCTTTCAACCTGTTGGCCCAGGTCGGCACGCCGGATGCGCAGGGCCACACTGCCCTGGAAAAGCGCCTGGTCCACGAACTGCGCGCCCTGCTTGAACTACCGTTACTGAAAATTTCCGCGACCTGCGTTCAAGCTCCGGTGTTTTTTGGCGATAGCCTGAGCGTGTCCCTGCAACTGGCGGGCGCTGTGGACCTGGGCGCAGTGAATCGCGCGTTGGAAGCGGCGCCGGGCATCGAACTGGTGGAAGAGGGCGATTACCCTACAGCCGTTGGGGATGCGGTCGGTCAGGACGTGGTCTACGTGGGGCGGGTGCGTGCCGGCATCGACGACCCGGCGGAACTAAACTTGTGGCTGACGTCAGATAACGTACGCAAAGGCGCGGCGCTTAACGCCGTGCAACTGGCACAGTTGTTGATAAAACACCTTGTGTAAAAGATACTTGGCGGCAATTTGTAGATTGATTCTAGCCAAGCGCTATGCTTGGCCCCATGCAGGAAAAGTTGCGCGTCGGTGAACTATCGGCTCGCCATGCCGAATGGCAGCGGTACCCAACCTTCTCGCCGGCCGAGGAGTGTTCAAACAAAGGATGAGGCTATGGTTCAAGTTCGCAAACTGGTGTTAGCAATAGCGGCCGCCTCGGCGCTGTCCTCCGGTATGGCGCAAGCGCTGCAACTTGGGGAGATGACCCTCAAGTCGAAGTTGAACCAGCCTCTGTCGGTGGAGATCGAGCTGCTCGACGTGGGCGGGCTGACAGCCTCCGATATCGTGCCCAGCCTCGCGTCTTCCCAGGCCTTTGTGGATGCGGGGGTCGATCGCCAGGCGTTCCTCGATGAGCTGACCTTTACCCCGGTGCTCAACCCCAGCGGTCGCAGTGTGGTTCGTGTCACCTCGAGCAAGCCATTGCCTGATTCCTATGTACGCTTCCTGTTGCAGGTGCAATGGCCGAATGGTCGGTTGATGCGTGACTACAGCGTCTTGCTGGACCCGGCCAAGTTCGAGCAAAAAGCCCCTGAGGCCAGCGCCCCGGCACCCCGTCTTGCCCCGCCTGCTGCTGCCAGTGTGACCAAGGCGGCGGAATACACCACGACTTCTCGCGACACCCTGTGGGAAATCGCCGCAAAAAATCGCAATGGCGGCTCGATCCAGCAGACCATGCTGGCGATCCAGGCGTTGAACCCGGGAGCCTTTGTCGACGGCAACATCAACCGTATGAAGACCGGCCAGGTATTGCGCATGCCGGACCCGGTACAAAGCACCAGTCTGCCGCAGCCCGAGGCGATCGCCGAAGTGACCGCGCAGAATGCGGCCTGGCGCCAGGGGCGCCGTGGCGCTAACAATCAGGCAGCGGGGCGCCAGCAACTGGATGCGACCAAACGTACCCAGGCCGGCGCAGCGCCGTCGCAGACGGCAGCGAAGGACAACCTGAGCCTGGTCTCGGCCGAAGCCGCCAAGGCGGGCGTCAAGGGCGCGGCGGGTGATAGCAAGGCTTTGAACAACAAGCTGGCGGTGACCCAGGAAAGCCTGGATTCGACCCGCCGCGAAAATGAAGAACTGAAAAGCCGCATGACTGACCTGCAAAGTCAGTTGGACAAGCTGCAGCGGCTGATTGAGTTGAAAAACAACCAACTGGCCAAGTTGCAGGCTGAAGGCGGCGCCCCGGCGCAGCCGGCTGTAATCCCTGCCGAACTGGCTGCGGCGCCGACCGCGCCTGCTGCCCCTGCTCCGGCTGCCGAAGCGCCGGTGGTCGCGCCAGTGGAAACCCCGGCTGAGCCCGCGCCAGTGGCCAGCACCGAAGGCAAGTTCAATGACCTGCTGACCAACCCTATCGTCCTCGGGGTGATCGGTGGTGCCGCCGGCCTCCTGGTGTTGTTGCTCCTGCTGCTATGGGCGCGCCATCGCAATGCGCGCCTGGAAGAGGAAAAACACCTGCGCATGGCGCGGGCGCTGGCCGAAGAGCCGGAATTTTCCTCGAATATTGAGCAGGACCTGTCTCTGGACAGTTTCGAGGGCCTTGAAGTCCCGGCGGCAAGCGTCAAGCTGGCTCCAGCTCCAGCTCCAGCTCCGGTTGCCGTGGCGCCGGTGCCTGCCCCGGCGACCAGCATGGCGCCGCCAAGCAAACTGATCATCGAACCCGGTTCCTCCGATGCCCTGGCCCAGGCCCAGTCCCATCTGGACCGTGGTCACTTGAACCAGGCGGCGGCCGTGCTGGAAGAGGCGATCAAGCTGGAGCCCGCGCGCAGTGACCTGCGCCTCAAGCTCCTGGAAGTCTACGGCCAGCAGGGCGACAAGGACGGTTTCGTGACCCAGGAGCGCCAGTTGGTCGCCAATGGCGAGAACCACGCCCAGGTCGAGCTGTTGAAAAATCGCTACCCGGCCATGGCCGTGCTCGCGGCGGGCGTCAGTGCTGCGGTCGCCGCCGCCGCGCTTGATGCGCAGTACGTCAAGGATCTGCTCCAGGAAGAACCGGCGCCTGCTCCCGCGCCTGAAACCGATGCTTTCGACAATGATTTCGACCTGAGCCTGGATGACCTGGAAGCCGCGTCGCCGGCAGTGGTCGCGCCGGAGCCCGAGGTCGATGACCTGAGCTTTGAGTCGGTGCTGCAGCAGCAAACCGAGGCCAAGGCCAGCCCGGACGATCTGTCCGACTTTGACCTCGACTTGCAGCTGGATGCGCCAGCCTCCCAGTCCGACGATGACTTCCTCTCGGGCCTGGAAGAAGAGATGAAGGACCTGCCGCCGGTCGAGCCGCCCACCCTGACGCCAGCTGCGCTGGATGACTTTGACCTGCCGGAAGACTTCGACCTGTCCCTGGCCGACGAGCCTGCATCATCGAGCAAGCCGGACGCATTCGCCTCGGAGCTTGACGACGTCAACGCCGAGCTGGAACGTCTGTCGCAGAGCCTGGAAAGCCCGTCGATCGAACCGAGCTTCACCGCTGAAGATGCGGCAAAGGGCGACGATGAGCCGGAATTCGACTTCCTGTCGGGTACCGACGAAGTTGCCACCAAACTCGACCTGGCCCAGGCTTACATCGACATGGGCGATGAGGGCGGTGCGCGTGACATCCTGGCCGAAGTCCTCACTGAGGGTGACGACGGCCAGCGTAGCGAAGCCAAGGAAATGCTCAGCCGCCTGGTGTGATTACCGGCAATTAACGCAGCGGCGGCCTTCGGGTCGCCGTTTTGCATTTAAATGGGGGAGTCGGGCTTGCCCGCGATAGAGGCGACTCGGTCCCTCAGTAAAAACGAGGCGCGGCTATCGCAGGCAAGCCAGCGCCCACAAAATGCCCCAGGCCCAGGCCTGGCACTTTATAATGGCCGCCTTTGCGCAACTATCAGGCTCTCAGCTCTTGGCAAATATAGATAACGCGGCCGCCGAAATGGCGGCCGCCGGCTTTTTCAGAATCGCCCTGGGCGTGGAATACAAAGGCTCGCGCTATCGCGGCTGGCAGCGCCAGGCCTCTGGCGTGCCGACCGTGCAGGAAACCCTGGAGAAGGCCCTGTCGAAGGTCGCCGACTCGCCGGTTTCATTGATGTGCGCCGGGCGCACCGACGCGGGCGTACATGCCTGCGGGCAAGTGGTGCATTTTGACACCCAGGCCGAGCGTTCGATGAAGGCGTGGGTCATGGGCGCCAATATCAATCTGCCCCACGATGTCAGTGTCAGCTGGGCCAAGGTTATGCCGGCGCACTTCCATGCGCGGTTCAAGGCGATTGCCCGGCGTTACCGCTATGTGATCTACAACGATCAGATCCGTCCGGCGCACTTGAACGAAGAAATCACCTGGAACCACCGTCCGCTGGACGCCGAGCGCATGGCTGAAGCGGCCCAGCATCTGGTGGGGATCCACGATTTCAGCGCCTTTCGCGCCGGCCAGTGCCAGGCCAAGTCGCCGATCAAGGAAGTCCACCACCTGCGGGTGACCCGTCACGGCAAGATGATTGTCCTGGATATCCGCGCCGGGGCGTTCCTGCACCATATGGTGCGCAATATCGCCGGGGTGCTGATGACCATCGGCACCGGCGAGCGCCCGGTGGAGTGGGCCAGGGAGGTGCTGGAGAGCCGGGTGCGGCGTACCGGCGGGGTTACGGCGCACCCGTTCGGCCTGTACCTGGTGGAGGTGGAGTACCGCGACGAGTTCGAGTTGCCGCAGCGTTTCATCGGGCCACACTTCCTCACTGGTTTCACTGAACTTGGCGGCTGACGCCCGGAAAAGCATTTGTTACCATCCGGGACTTTCCTGGACAGCCCCCTGAGGTTCCGACGATATGTCAGGCGTTCGCAGCAAGATTTGCGGGATTACCCGCATGGAAGACGCGCTGGCGGCAGTCGAGGCGGGGGCTGACGCCATTGGCTTTGTGTTTTATGCCAAGAGCCCGCGGGCGGTAACGGTGCAACAGGCCCGGGCGATCATTGCCGGCTTGCCGCCGTTCGTGACCACTGTGGGGCTGTTCGTCAACGCCAGCGCCTGCGAGCTCAATGAAACCCTGGATGCGGTGCCCCTGGACCTGTTGCAGTTCCATGGCGACGAAACCCCGGAGGAGTGCGCCGGCTACCATCGCCCGTATATCAAGGCGCTGCGGGTCAAGGCCGGGGACGATATCGCCGCCAGTTGTGCCGCCTACGCCGGGGCCAGCGGGATTTTGCTCGATGCCTATGTCGAGGGCATTCCTGGCGGTACCGGCGAGGCCTTCGATTGGTCGCTGATCCCCCAGGGCTTGAGCAAGCCGATCATCCTGGCGGGTGGCTTGTGCGCTGACAATGTGGCGCAGGCCATTGCCCAGGTTCGCCCGTATGCCGTCGACGTCAGTGGCGGGGTGGAGCAGGCTAAGGGCATCAAGGACTCTGGCAAGATTCACGCATTCATGCAGGCAGTGCGCAGCAGCAGTGGCGCGATGTGACGGCTGGCAGTCTGCCGCCGTCAGTAACTACCACTGTGTAAAACAGGCCGGCGTTGCCCTCGGGCGGCGCCAATGAAGTGGCAACCACGCACTGGCGGGTTGTCTGGAAGGCTGAGGGCAGGTGCAGGAAATGGCTGGTCGAACGTCTGACCCCGTCCTGCAGTTGTTATCGCCACATCAATGAATTTAGCTCAAGGGCATACGCGGGGCTGTGTTCAAGCCACCGGTACTGGAGAAAGAAAGCATGAGCAACTGGTTAGTAGACAAACTGATCCCCTCGATCATGCGTTCCGAGGTGAAGAAAAGCTCGGTCCCTGAAGGTCTGTGGCACAAGTGCCCCTCCTGCGACGCGGTGTTGTACCGCCCGGAGCTGGAAAAGACCCTGGACGTTTGCCCCAAGTGCAATCACCACATGCGTATCGGCGCCCGCGCCCGTATCGACATTTTCCTCGACGCCGATGGCCGTGCCGAGCTGGGCGCTGACCTGGAACCGGTGGACCGCCTCAAGTTCCGCGACGGCAAGAAGTACAAGGACCGCCTGACCGCTGCGCAAAAGCAGACGGGCGAGAAAGACGCGCTGATCTCCGTCAGCGGCAAGCTGCTGGGCATGCCAGTGGTGGTGTCGGCGTTTGAGTTCTCCTTCATGGGTGGCTCGATGGGCGCCATTGTCGGTGAGCGTTTTGTACGCGCCGCCAACTACGCCCTGGAAAACCGTTGCCCGATGATCTGCTTCGCCGCCTCCGGTGGTGCGCGGATGCAGGAAGCGCTGATTTCGCTGATGCAAATGGCCAAGACCTCTGCGGTACTGGCGCGTCTGCGTGAAGAAGGCATCCCGTTCATCTCGGTCCTGACCGACCCGGTCTACGGCGGCGTTTCCGCCAGCCTGGCGATGCTGGGCGACGTGATTGTCGGCGAGCCCAAGGCGCTGATCGGCTTTGCCGGCCCACGCGTGATCGAGCAGACCGTACGTGAAAAACTGCCGGAAGGCTTCCAGCGCAGCGAGTTCCTGCTGGAGCACGGCGCCATCGACATGATCATTGCCCGTTCCGAACTGCGTCCGCGCCTGGGCAACCTGCTGGCACAGATGATGGGTTTGCCGACCCCGGTGTACGTCGCGCCTAAGGTCGAGCCCATCGTTGTGCCGCCGGTGCCTGCAAACCTATGACCCAACGAACCCTGGGCGAATGGCTCGCCTACCTCGAGCAGTTGCATCCGTCAGCCATCGACATGGGGCTGGAGCGCTCGCAACAGGTAGCGGCCCGCCTTGGGTTGGGGCGGCCGGCGCCACGGGTGATCACGGTCACTGGCACCAACGGCAAGGGTTCTACCTGCGCTTTCGTCGCCGCGTTGCTGCAGGCCCAGGGCCTGAAGGTGGGCGTCTACAGCTCGCCGCACTTGCTGCGTTACAACGAGCGTGTGCAGCTCAATGGCGTCGAAGCCACTGACGAGCAGTTATGCGAAGCCTTTGCGGCGCTGGATGCTGGACGTGGCGAAACCTCCCTGACCTATTTCGAGATGGGCACCCTGGCCGCGTTCTGGCTGTTCGAGCGTGAACAACTGGATGCGGTGGTGCTGGAAGTCGGTCTGGGCGGTCGTCTGGATACCGTCAATGTGGTGGATGCCGACCTCGCGTTGGTGACCAGCATTGGCGTGGATCATGCTGACTACCTGGGCGATACCCGCGAATCCGTGGCCTATGAAAAGGCCGGGATCTTCCGCCAGGGCAAGCCGGCGCTGTGCGGTGATGTGGACCCGCCCCATACCTTGCTGGATAAGGTGCGCGAGCTGGATTGCCCGTTTTTCCTGCGGGGCCGGGACTTCGGCCTGGAAGTGGCAGGCGATCGCTGGTCGTGGCACGGTGTCGATGCGCGGGGCCAGGGGGTCGAGCTGCACGACCTGCCGCTGCTGAACCTGCCCATGGAAAACGCCGCGCTCGCCCTGCAGGCCTACCTGTTGCTGGATCTGCCGTGGAATGCCGGGCAGATTGCCGATACCTTGCAGCGTACGCAGGTGGTCGGGCGCCTGGATCGTCGCTCGTTCGAGTGGCAAGGCAAGCGCTTGAACCTGTTGCTGGATGTCGGGCATAACCCCCATGCTGCGCAGTACCTGGCGCGTCGTTTGTCGCTCCAGGCGCCGGCGGGTCGGCGTCTGGCGGTGTTCGGCCTGCTGGCGGACAAGGATCTGGACGGTGTGGTCGCGCCTTTGCTGGGCAGTGTGCAGTCCTGGGCCGTCGCCCCGCTGGATACGCCGCGCACCCGTACGGCGGATGATGTGCAGGCGGTGTTGCAGAACCTTGGCGCGACGGTGACGTCCCATGCAAGCGTAACCGCTGCATTGGAGGCTCAATGCGCGGTGGCAACGGCCGAGGACGAGATTCTGTTGTTCGGATCATTTTATTGTGTTGCCGAGGCGCTTGAGTGGTTGGCCCGGCGCTCCACGGAGGAAGCTGCACATGGCATTACTGGATAGCGCATACAAGCAGCGAATGGTCGGAGCCCTGGTGCTGGTGGCATTGGCGGTGATTTTCCTGCCAATGCTGTTTTCTCGCCAGGACGAGCAGCGCCAGGTTACGGTCGAAGCACCGGCGGCGCCCCAGGCGCCGGTGATGCCGCAGGTCCAGGTCGAGCCGGTAGTGGTGCCTGAGCCGCAGGCGTTGCCCGAGGAAGAACCGGTGCCGACCGATGCGGAAATTGCCGAACAGCAAGCACCTTCGGCGCCGATCCAGCCGAGTGTGCCGGTGGTAAAACCTGCTCCTGCTCCTGCGCCTGTGGTTGCCGCCAAGCCGGCTGCACCTGCTCCTGCGCCGAAACCGGTCCCACCGCAGCCCGCAGCCCCGGGCAAGCCTGATGTGGGGCAAAGCCGTATTGATCCGAATGGCCTGCCGATCAGTTGGTCGGTGCAACTCGCCAGCCTGTCCAATCGCGAAAGCGCCGAAGCCTTGCAGAAAACCCTGCGCAGCCAGGGTTATAACGCGTATATCCGAACTGCCAATGGCAAGAATCGGGTATTTGTCGGTCCGCTGATCGAGCGTGCCGAGGCTGACCGCCTGCGGGACTTGCTGGGTCGCCAGCAGAACCTGAAGGGCTTTGTGGTGCGCTTCCAGCCAGAGCGCGGCTGAAACATCCAAATGTGTATGCAGGCTTGTGTGGGAGCGGGCTTGCCCGCGATGACGGTGGACCAGTCGATAGTTTAGTTGACTGGCACGCCGCTATCGCGGGCAAGCCCGCTCCCACATTGGTTTTTGCCTGACTTGAGGTGGCCATGGCTTGCCACAACCCATTGATTTGCAATGGACTGCCAAACACCGCTTACCGATAGCCCAGCGCTCTGCTAAAATGCGCCGCCTTATCCGTCTGTAGGCTGCACTGTGCCATTTACCTGGGTTGATTGGGCGATCGTAGCCATCATCGCCATCTCCGCATTGATCAGTCTAAGCCGCGGCTTCGTCAAAGAAGCATTGTCGCTGCTGACCTGGATCGTTGCAGGAGTCGTCGCCTGGATGTTCGGCGGATCCCTGGCCGTTTATCTGGCCGGTTATATCGAAACACCTTCGGCTCGCGTCATCGCGGGCTGCGCCATCATGTTCATCGCCACGCTGCTGGTGGGAGCAATGGTCAATTATCTTATCGGCGAATTGATACGTGTCACCGGCCTCTCCGGGACCGATCGATTTCTCGGCATGGCCTTCGGTGCCGCGCGTGGCGCGTTGCTGGTGGTCGTTGCGGTCGGGCTGTTGAGCCTGGGTCCGGTACAGCAGGATGCATGGTGGCAGGAGTCGAGTCTCGTGCCAAAATTTCTATTGGTTGCAGATTGGTCCAAGAACCTCATATTGGGGTGGAGCAGTCAGTGGCTGGCCAGCGGTATCAGCGTACCCGCTGATCTTCCGTTCAAGGAACATCTCTTGCCCGGCAACGCGCCGCAGTAAGTAGTGTTCAGTCAAGATTCATTAAGTAGGGGTTGCGTCGCATGTGTGGCATCGTCGGTATCGTCGGTAAGTCGAACGTCAATCAGGCGCTGTATGACGCGCTAACCGTCCTCCAGCACCGCGGCCAGGACGCTGCCGGTATTGTGACCAGCCATGACGGCCGGTTATTCCTGCGCAAGGACAATGGCCTGGTACGTGATGTGTTCCATCAGCGTCACATGCAGCGCCTGGTCGGGCATATGGGCATTGGCCATGTGCGTTATCCGACTGCCGGTAGCTCGACTTCGGCCGAAGCTCAACCGTTTTACGTCAACTCGCCGTACGGCATTACCTTGGCGCACAACGGCAACCTGACCAACGTTGAGCAACTGGCCAAGGAGATTTACGAATCTGACCTGCGCCATGTCAACACCAACTCCGACTCGGAAGTGCTGCTCAACGTGTTCGCCCACGAACTGGCCCAGCGCGGCAAGTTGCAGCCGACCGAAGAAGATGTGTTCGCTGCCGTGACTGACGTGCATAACCGCTGCGTAGGCGGCTACGCGGTCGTGGCAATGATCACCGGCTACGGTATTGTCGGTTTCCGCGACCCGCACGGCATTCGTCCTATCGTGTTCGGCCAGCGTCACACCGACGAAGGCGTCGAGTACATGATCGCCTCCGAAAGCGTATCCCTGGATGTACTGGGCTTCACCCTGGTGCGCGACCTGGCGCCGGGCGAAGCGGTGTACATCACCGAAGACGGCAAGCTGCATACCCGTCAGTGCGCGATCAACCCGAAACTCACCCCATGCATCTTCGAACACGTCTACCTGGCGCGTCCGGATTCGATCATTGATGGTGTTTCGGTGTACAAGGCGCGTCTGCGCATGGGTGAGAAGCTCGCCGAGAAGATCCTGCGCGAACGCCCTGAGCATGACATCGACGTGGTGATCCCGATCCCGGACACCAGTCGCACCGCCGCGCTGGAGCTGGCTACCCGCCTGGGCGTCAAGTTCCGCGAAGGTTTCGTCAAGAACCGCTACATCGGCCGCACCTTCATCATGCCGGGCCAGGCGGCTCGCAAGAAGTCGGTACGCCAGAAGCTCAATGCCATCGAGCTGGAATTCCGCGGCAAGAACGTGATGCTGGTGGATGACTCCATTGTGCGTGGCACCACGTGCAAGCAGATCATCCAGATGGCTCGCGAAGCCGGGGCGAAGAACGTGTACTTCTGTTCTGCTGCGCCTGCCGTGCGGTACCCGAACGTGTACGGTATCGACATGCCGAGCGCCCACGAACTGATTGCGCACAATCGTTCGACCCAGGATGTAGCCGACCTGATCGGTGCCGATTGGCTGATTTACCAGGACCTTCCTGACCTGATCGAAGCGGTTGGCGGCGGCAAGATCAAGATCGAGCAGTTCGATTGCGCGGTCTTCGATGGCAAGTACGTGACAGGTGATGTCGACGAGGCGTACCTGAACAAGATTGAGCAGGCGCGTAACGACTCATCGAAGATCAAGACCCAGGCGGTCAGCGCGATCATCGATCTGTACAACAACTGAGTAACTACCGGCCCTGAGGGGCCGGTTTTGTATGTTAAATAAAGAATTTGAGTGAAGGAGTGGCAGCATGAGTCAGGAATGGGATGCCGGTCGGTTGGACAGCGACCTCGATGGTGTGGCTTTCGATACCCTGGCTGTGCGCGCCGGCCAGCACCGCACGCCGGAAGGTGAGCACGGTGACCCGATGTTCTTCACCTCCAGCTACGTGTTCCGCACCGCGGCGGACGCGGCGGCGCGCTTTGCTGGCGAAGTGCCGGGTAACGTTTACTCCCGCTATACCAACCCGACGGTGCGCGCCTTCGAAGAGCGCATCGCGGCGCTGGAAGGGGCAGAGCAGGCGGTCGCCACAGCTACCGGCATGGCGGCGATCCTCGCCGTGGTGATGAGCCTGTGCAGCGCCGGTGATCACGTATTGGTGTCGCGCAGTGTGTTTGGTTCGACCATCAGCTTGTTCGAAAAGTACTTCAAGCGCTTTGGCATTGAAGTCGACTACGTGCCGCTGGCGGACCTTTCTGGCTGGAATGCGGCCATCAAGGCCAATACCAAATTGCTGTTTGTCGAGTCGCCGTCCAACCCGCTGGCAGAGCTGGTGGACATCGCCGCTCTCGCCGAAGTGGCCCACGCCAAGGGCGCGATGCTGGTAGTGGATAACTGCTTCTGCACGCCGGCCCTGCAGCAGCCACTGAAGCTCGGCGCAGATATCGTGGTGCATTCGGCCACCAAGTTCATCGACGGCCAGGGTCGTTGCATGGGCGGCGTGGTGGCCGGCCGCGGCGAGCAGATGAAGGAAGTGGTGGGCTTCTTGCGCACCGCTGGCCCGACCCTGAGCCCGTTCAATGCGTGGATTTTCCTCAAGGGCCTGGAAACCCTCAGCCTGCGGATGAAGGCCCATTGCGCCAATGCCCAGGCCCTGGCCGAGTGGCTGGAGCAGCAGGACGGCATCGAGAAAGTCCACTACGCCGGCTTGAAGAGCCACCCGCAACACGAGCTGGCTCAGCGTCAGCAGCGTGGCTTCGGGGCCGTGGTCAGTTTCGAGGTCAAGGGCGGCAAAGAGGGCGCGTGGCGCTTTATCGACGCGACACGCCTGATCTCCATCACCGCCAACCTGGGTGATAGCAAAACCACCATTACCCATCCAAGCACCACTTCCCATGGTCGCCTGGCACCGCAGGAGCGTGAAGCCGCGGGTATCCGCGACAGCCTGATCCGTGTTGCCGTTGGCCTGGAAGATGTGACTGACTTGCAGGCCGACCTGGCTCGCGGGCTGGCTGCCTTGTGATCGAGTGGTCCCTGGAGGCGGCTGGCGTCAGTAATGGCCGGGTCGCGTTGGTGACGGGTGCGGCACGCGGTATCGGCCTGGGGATCGCGGCCTGGCTGGTCAGCGAAGGCTGGCAGGTGGTGTTGGCTGACCTGGACCGCGAGCGGGGCGCCAAGGTGTCCAGGGTGCTGGGTGACAACGCCTGGTTTATCACCATGGACGTGGCCGATGAGCAGCAGGTGGCCCTTGGGGTGGCCGAAGTGCTGGGTCAGTTCGGGCGCCTGGATGCCCTGGTGTGTAATGCCGCTGTGGCCGATCCGCGCAATATCACATTGGATAGCCTGGACCTGGCTTACTGGAATCGGGTGCTGGCGGTGAACCTCAGTGGGCCGATGCTGCTGGCCAAGCACTGTGCGCCCTATCTGCGTGCCCATGGTGGTTCGATCGTAAACCTCGCCTCGACCCGGGCGCGGCAGTCGGAAGCGGATACCGAGGCTTACGCGGCGAGCAAGGGCGGCCTGTTGGCCCTGACTCACGCGCTGGCTATCAGCCTGGGGCCGGAGGTGCGGGTCAACGCTGTCAGCCCGGGCTGGATCGACGCCCGTGATCCCGCGGCGCGCCGTGCAGAGCCGTTGAGTGACGCCGATCATGCGCAGCATCCTGTGGGCCGGGTAGGCACGGTTGAGGACGTGGCAGCCATGGTGGCGTGGCTGCTGTCGCGCAGCGCCGGGTTCGTCACTGGGCAAGAGTTCGTGGTGGACGGTGGGATGAGCAAGAAGATGATTTACAGCGAGTAGGGCGGGTCCTGCACTTGACGTTATTTTGTCTTTTTCAGAAAAACTTCAAGCAGGCTCTTGACTTAGGTCCGCCATCTGCGTAAATTTCGCGGCCTCAACGAAGCAAAGGGTGATTAGCTCAGCTGGGAGAGCATCTGCCTTACAAGCAGAGGGTCGGCGGTTCGATCCCGTCATCACCCACCACTTCTTGAGAGTTTTGCCTTCGGGCAAGACGCAACGTTAAAGGTTGCACCGACGCGCAGCGGTAGTTCAGTCGGTTAGAATACCGGCCTGTCACGCCGGGGGTCGCGGGTTCGAGTCCCGTCCGCTGCGCCATATTCTCCAGGTCCGATGTTTCGGATTTGAGATTGAACAGCCAAGGCTGCTCAGTCAGATGTTTGAAGGCGGTTGAAGGTGACACTTCAGCAGTCTGAGCGATACGCAGCGGTAGTTCAGTCGGTTAGAATACCGGCCTGTCACGCCGGGGGTCGCGGGTTCGAGTCCCGTCCGCTGCGCCATATCTGTTCCAGGGTCCACTGAACACCCTGAGAGCGCCAAGAAAAGCGTTATGCTTGATTGGATCGATAGCAAAGACCCTGGTCGAAAGACCGGGGTTTTTTGTGTCTGCGATTTGATGATTCGACCTGTAGGAGCCAGCACGCCGGCTCCTGCAGGGTGTTGATCAGAAACCCAGCTTGTCCCGCAGCCCGTAGTACCACGCGCCCAGTGCCGCAAATGGCGTGCGCAACAGTTGGCCGCCCGGGAACGGGTAGTGCGGCAGGTCGGCAAACGCATCAAAACGCTCTGCCTGGCCTCTGAGGGCTTCAGCCAGTACCTTGCCTGCCAGGTGGGTGTACGTCACGCCATGGCCGCTACAGCCTTGGGAGTAGTAGATGTTGTCGCCGATGCGACCGACCTGGGGCAGGCGCGAAAGGGTCAGTAGGAAGTTGCCGGTCCAGGCGTAGTCGATTTTTACATCCTTCAATTGCGGAAAAGCCTTGAGCATCTTCGGCCGGATGATCGCTTCGATGTTCGCTGGATCCCGTGCGCCATACACCACGCCACCGCCGAAGATCAGGCGCTTGTCGCTGGTCAGTCGGTAGTAGTCGAGCAGGTAGTTGCAATCTTCGACGCAGAAATCCTGGGGGAGCAGGCGGTTGGCCAGTTCATCACCCAGTGGCGCCGTGGTAATCACTTGGGTGCCGCAAGGCATCGACTTGGCCGCCAACTCGGGCACCAGGTTGCCCAGGTAGGCGTTGCCGGCGACGATGATGAATTTAGCCTTCACCTTGCCTTGCGCCGTGTGGACGACAGGGTTGGCGCCACGTTCGATACGCACGGCGGCGGACTGTTCGTAGATGGTGCCGCCCAGGGACTCCACTGCCGCCGCTTCACCCAATGCCAGGTTGAGCGGATGGATATGCCCGCCACTCATGTCCAGCAGGCCGCCCACGTAGTTCTCGCAGGCCACCACCTCGCGGATGCGCCGCTCGTCGAGCAGCTCCAGCTGGGTATGGCCATAGCGTTCCCACAAGCGCTTCTGCGACTCCAGGTGGCCCATGTGCTTGCTATTGAGCGCGGCGAATACACCGCCGTCCTTCAAGTCGCACTGGATCTGGTACTTGGCAACCCGCTCACGGATGATCCTGCCGCCCTCGAACGCCATTTGTCCCAACAGTTGCGCCTGCTGGGGGCCGACGCTGCGTTCGATCACGTCGATATCACGGCTATAGCTGTTGACGATCTGGCCACCATTGCGCCCGGACGCACCGAAACCCACTTTGGCGGCTTCCAGTACCGTTACGCGAAAGCCGTTCTCCAGCAGAAACAGCGCGCTCGACAACCCGGTATAGCCAGCACCGATCACGCACACATCGGTTTCAACCTCACCTTGCAGCACTGGCCGCGGAGGAGCCGCATTGGCGGACGCGGCGTAATACGACTGGGGATAGGGGGTGTTCGCCATACTGGAACCTCTGTTTTATATTTTTTACGAGTGCGCCGATCCTACCTGAGTTGAAAATGCCCTGCCAGCCACTCGAAAAAGCAGCGCTGCTGATAAAAAATAAAAAATTCGCATATTCATAGGCTTAGCTGCAAAAAAGGTGTTGACACCCCTCGGGAATTCCGTAGAATGCCGCCTCACAGCAGGCACGTAGCTCAGTTGGTTAGAGCACCACCTTGACATGGTGGGGGTCGTTGGTTCGAGTCCAATCGCGCCTACCAAACAAAATCCGCTCTGCTGGGCGGTCTAGAAGGGCTCACCGAAAGGTGGGCCCTTTTTTGTTGCGATTTGCAAAGCCCTCACTCAAAACGCCAGTTCCGTACCCGTCTCCAGGTACTCTGATTTTCTTTTCGTCGCGCCTTGAGTGTCTTCCTTCGGGAGCCTCTATTGCTCGTACAGTATTTTCGGCTACTTCGGGCCCCCGGCCACCCCTAAACACAGCGCCCAATTCAAGGCCGCAGCCAACTCCAAGGCTTGGCAGCCCTGATCAAGCAGGTTTCCCCAAAAGGCCACGCCAGGATTTGAGCGCGCAAATCCTGACGTGACCCTGGTTGGCTTACATCCCCTCACAAACTTTATTGATTTGCAGCAACAATTTTTCTTGTTGGACACCCTCCGCCCCAAGCAGCAAAGATGCCCGCCAGTGACCCTCGACCTACTCGGTCAATAATAAAAATCCGCGTCGGGCTGCCCGTTATCGCTTATCAGCGATGCAGGCGTCGTAGCACGCAATCAAGGACTCAACGCCATGCAAACTGTTGTGAACCTTTGGCCGCTGATTGGCGTGCTCGTCATCGTGGTCGGCTTTGTGTTGCGCTTCAATCCATTACTGGTGGTGACGGCGGCGGCGATTGCCACCGGGTTTGCCGCGCATTTCCCCCTGGAAAAAATCCTCGCCACCATGGGCGATGGCTTCCTGCAGACTCGCGCCTTGCAATTGATCCTGCTGCTGCCCCTGGCCGTTATCGGCCTGCTGGAGCGCCATGGCTTGCGTCTGCACGCACAGAACTGGATTGCACGTTTCGAGCGGGCCACCGTCGGGCGTCTGTTGATCATTTATCTGTTTGTTCGCGAGTCCACGGCGGCGATGGGCCTGACCAGTCTTGGCGGGCACCCGCAGATGGTGCGCCCGTTGCTGGCGCCGATGGCGGAAGGGGCTGCCGAGAAGCGTTTCGGCAAGCTGCCGGACAAGGTGCGGCACAAGGTCCTGGCGATGTGTGCCGCCACGGACAACGTGGGGTTGTTTTTTGGTGAAGATATCTTCGTGGCCTTTGGTGCGATTGCCCTGATGCACACCTTCCTGCTGGGCTCTGGTATTGATGTCGAGCCGCTGCACATTGCGGTCTGGGGCATCCCCACGGCGATTTGTGCGTTCATTGTGCACGCCATCCGTTTACACCGGTTTGACCGAAGGCTGACGCGTGAGCTGACGGCCACTGCGCCCGTTAACGCTCAGGCGGAGGCCGCGCAATGATCATTTCCATTCAATACTTGTACTGGCTTGCCGGCGTTTTGTTGCTGATTACTGCAGGCATGATCCTGGCTGACCGCACCCACCCCAAGCGTTGGTCAACAGCGTTTTTCTGGTTACTGTTCGCCATTCCGTTCCTGGTGGGTGAGCACCTGCCGTCTGTGGTGGTGGGTGTTGGCGTGGTGCTGATGGCGCTGATCGCCGGGCTCGGCGGGGTAGGGCGTGGTACCCATGTCGAGTTGCATGACAAGGAGTCTCGCGCCAGTGCTGGTCGGTTGGGTCATAAACTGTTTATTCCGGCCCTGGCCATTCCGTTGACCACGGTGATCGGCTCGGTGCTGCTCAAGCACACCGAGATTGGCGGCGTGCCGCTGCTGGACCCGAAAAACACCACGTTCGTGTCCCTTGGTCTCGGCTGCCTGATTGCCCTGGGCTTGGCCTGCTGGCTGACCCGCGATACCCCGGTGCAGGCCCTGCGTGAATCGCGACGCCTGACCGAAGCCCTGGGCTGGGCCATGGTGCTGCCGCAGATGCTGGCAATGCTTGGTCTGTTGTTCAACGAAGCCGGCGTTGGCACGGCCGTGGCTCACGTCACTACCACCTACATCAACCTGGATTACAAGCTGGTCGCGGTGATGGTCTATGTGTTGGGCATGGCGCTGTTTACGGTGATCATGGGTAACGGTTTTGCCGCCTTCCCGGTGATGACCGGTGGTGTGGGCGTGCCGGTGTTGGTGGGGATCTATGGCGGCAACCCGGCGGTGATGGCGGCCATCGGCATGTTCTCCGGCTACTGCGGTACGCTGATGACCCCGATGGCGGCAAACTTCAATATTGTGCCTGCAGCGCTCCTGGAATTACCGGACAAAAACGCGGTGATCAAGGCGCAGATACCCACGGCATTGATGATGTTGCTGGTCAATATCGTCCTGCTTTATCTGTTGATGTGAGGTCGAGATGGAAACTGTGTTGCTGTTGGGGTTCGAGCCATTCGATCGAGACCTGATCAACCCGTCCTGGGAGGCGGTGCGCCTGCTGGATGGGGTGCAATTGCAAGAAGGCGTGACCATCGTCGCCCGTCAATTGCCCTGTGCCTTCGCCACTGCCGGCAGTTGTTTGAACCAGTTGCTGGCCGAGCATCAGCCACAACTGGTGATTGCCACGGGGCTGGGGCCTGGGCGCAGTGATATTTCCATCGAGCGGGTTGCGATCAATCTGATTGATGCACGGATCCCGGACAACCTCGGTGCCCAGCCCGTGGATACGGCGGTGACCCCCGAGGGGCCTGCTGCCTACTTCAGCACCCTGCCGGTCAAGGCCATGGTCAGGGCGGTGCGCGAGGCCGGAATCGCAGCCTCGGTTTCGCAAACGGCGGGCACCTTTGTATGTAACCAGGTGTTCTACCGCTTGCAGCATGCCTTGGTTGGATCGGGTGTGCGCAGTGGGTTTATTCATGTTCCGTATCTGCCAGGGCAGGCGGCTGAGCCTCAGCCTTCGATGGCGTTGGCGACAACGGTTGAAGGGCTGAGGATTGCGGTCCTGGCGGCCTGGAATACGCCGCGTGATATTGCCGAGAGCGGCGGCCAGGTGTGCTGATGCGCTGATGCGTCATCGTTCGTTTACAAGCTCGGGGCCGATCCGTAGATTGCATCAGGGCCCGACAACGGGCGACGAATGCAAGAGGAAACCCTGCAGTGTCCGCCAAAGAATCGGCCGTATTTGATCGTCACTACCGTGCATTCCTGTTTGATATGGACGGCACTCTCCTTAACTCCATCGCCGCCGCAGAGCGGGTCTGGGCCGCCTGGGCGCAGCGCCATGGCCTGGACGTCGAGGCGTTTTTGACCACCATCCATGGCGTACGCGCCATCGACACCATCACTCGTCAGGCTTTGCCAGGGGTAGATGCGCAGGCCGAGGCGCGGGGTATTACCGAGGCAGAAATCGAGGACGTGGAGGGCGTGGTGGCGATCCCTGGAGCCGTGACGTTTCTACAGAGCTTGCCCGCGCATTGCTGGGCGGTGGTCACGTCCGCGCCCAAGGCCCTGGCGCTGCGCCGTATGCAGGCGGCAGGGCTGGTGCCGCCGGCCGTCATGGTAACGGCTGAGGATGTAACCAATGGCAAGCCGGATCCGGCCGGTTACCTGCTGGGGGCCAAGCGTTTGGGGGTGCCAATAGGCGAGTGCCTGGTGTTTGAGGACGCGTCGGTGGGGATCCGTGCCGGGGAGGCGGCGGGCGCGGACGTCGTGGTGGTGACATCGGCCCATTGTGAGCCGATGGCAACGGAACATCCGACGATTGCCAGTTATGACGGCGTGCGCGTGCAGTGTGACGCGGCCGGCCTGTTGCGTCTGCGGCCTTCTACACCGGCTTGAATGCCGCGCCGCGCCGGGTCAGCAGGATGTTCTCGGCGCCAATCCATTGGTAGCCCAGTGGATCCCTAATGTGTCCATGGATGACAGTGCCCGTGATCAGTTTCAACAGGTAAAGCTCGCGCAGGCCGGCGAGGATTTCCTCGGGCTTGCCCAGCAGTTCGCTGGAAGATTTCGGCTTATCTATTGAAAGTTGTTCGATCAAGGACTGTAGGTTTTTAGCGTTATGTTCTATGTCCATATCGATAACGTTTTTTATGAAGTGTAAGGGTATGGGTGCTACCGGGGCGGATAGTTCCTCATATTTCAAGTAGAGGATCCAATCGGTGCGTCAGGAGGGGGATTTCTGACGAGCGTGACGAAACGCACGGCGGTTGAGTTTTCGCTGGATCGCAGACTGAATGGGCTTGAGGCAGAAGCAGAACAGATAACCACCGAGAAACAGCGCCAGATCAGGCCATGTATCGGCATCCTGCACGGTGGTGCTGCCTTCCATATACAGCCTGAGGCCGTATCCGATTGTCACAAAGCCCAGGGCAATCAGTAGGGCGATCATCCAGGATTTGCAGGTGTAGGGCTCTTTGCGGGATCGCCTCATCAACGCGCTCCGAAGGCACTGTAAGGTTTTGTTACGTTCCTGGAGGGGTTTGTCTGCGATACGGTCAGCAAGTTCCGTGGCTGAACCTGCATGCTGACAACCGGTGGCAGGGCCTGGCGCGAGCTGCGCTGATCACGGGATACCGTAGACAGGCCAAGGGGGCTTTCGCCAGCCGTTACAGGGGACGAGCGGGCTGGCTACTGGGGAGGCTTCAAGGTGTTTCGCGTTTGTCCGGTGCAGTCAGGCCTGCCTGGATGCGCTGGTAAATCTCTTCGCGATGCACGGCAACATCCTTGGGAGCATTGATGCCGATTCTTACTTGCTGGCCGCTAACGCCCAGAATGGTGATCGTAATGTCATCACCGATGTTTATGCTTTCACCGACTTTGCGGGTGAGTATCAGCATGGACTTCTCCTTGATTGCTTTGAAGGACGCATGTTTCTAACAGGGCGGATGTCGGTTATGTGTAGCTTACTGTGAAGCGCTTCCCTGTGGCTGCCTCTTTTAGGACGCATGGAGGCGGCATTAATTCCCATGGCGCCATCATACAGGTCTGGGAAACATCCTTCGCAATGTTTAAGCCAACGTTTATGACGGCCAGAATAGACAGTGAATGATAAAGTTGCCTCTTTGAACCTTAAAGGGGCAGGGCAGTGCGTAAAGTAGCGATGGCAATTGTGGTATTGGCGTTGGCCGGATGCGGTGACGGGCCCAATCTCGACACCCCCCGAGACAAGGCTGAAGCCGCCAAGGCCCAGGCTCCTGCGGTTGCCGCTGTGCAGTGGGATATCCTGGTGCGCTCGCCCGACAATAAATTACAGGCGCTGACCGACCTGACCGCCTGGTTGCTGGAAAACGGCTTCACATTCTATCTGGCCAAGGAAGACGGCAAGGATCTGGTGCTGCTGGGGCCGTTCGCCAGCAAGGCTGAGGCTGAGGCTCGCCAGGTCCAGTTGCAGGAAAGACTGGTGAAAAAGAAGAAGACCGACGCCGAGTCGCTGGTGATCGAGCACAAGGCCCGCCCGTAATACGGTGGTTGGCGGGATCCGTGGATCCCGCTCATGTTTATCCGCAGGCTTTCAGATTCACCGGGCCGACGAACTCATTACCACGCCCCATCACGCAGGCTACGGTTTGATTGCGCTGGCGCTCCCAGGGCTGCACGGGATAGGTACGGTTCCAGGCTTCATACAGTTGGCGGTCCTGTTTCGACAGGCGCAAGCCGTATTGTTTACTCATGTAGAAATAAGTACGGGCGATCATGCCGCGGATGGATGGCCTGGGCATGACTTTCTTGGCCTTGAAGTCCACCTGGGTCAGGCATGAACCATATTGCCCGCTCTGCACCGGCAACCAGCCAAAACTGAAGTTGTTGCGATCGCCATTGACCTCGCCGATGCTCGGTACCAGGTTGTGCAGGTCAGCTTCAGCGCGTTTGAAGACGGTGTCGGTGCGCGTGCAGTTCTTGCGTCCGCCGTCTTGCCAGCACTGGCGTTGATGGCCGATCTGCCAGGCCGGGACAATGTGCTCCCACTCGATGCGCGCCGCCCGGTTGGCGTTTTTACGCGGAACGTAGCCGCAGGCTTTCAGGTCGACCCGGTTACCCGTGTACTTGCAGCCGCAATAGAACTCAGTGGATTGCGGGGCGTAGAGTTTCCAGGCGATTTTCTTGGCTTCACTGAAGGTACGTGGGGCTTGGGCGTGGGCGGCAGTAGCAAAAAAAACACAGAACAGGGCGATAAAACGGACACTCATTGACTCAATCTTCCTTCGGTACGACCCAGAAAATCTGCACGCCGCCATCATCGCGATAAGCGAGGGTGACGTTGTCGTTTTCTGCGATTTCCTCCAGTAGTCGTGCCCACTCGTCCTCGGGTTCCTCCGGCAAACGGAAAATCAACGCGGCCTTGTTTTTTTGGGCGTTGGTGGAATTGATGATTTTTTGCACACGGATCGCCAGGCGTTGATAGGCGTCGGGCGGTGTCGGTGCTGCAGAGGAGGGCTTGGCCACGGAGGAGTCCTTAATTAGCTGTACGAACATACAGTATTTAACTGTGAGTAAATTCGCAACTGCTTAAAATTCAAGAAGTCCGTGTGACAACGGTTTACGCGGATTGGTGTACAGCGAGGATTTTTTGCAGGAGCCGACAACGACCTGTTGTCCCTGTCGGCGCCTACAAGGGTGTTAGCGGTGTGTCAGTAACTTAGTATTCCCAGAACATCCGCTGCAGTTCCTTGCTGTCCTGGGTCTTGGTCAGGGCGACCATGGCCAGGATGCGGGCTTTCTGCGGGTTCAGGTCATGGGCCACAACCCAGTCGTATTTGTCGTCAGGCTGCTCGGCATTGCGCAGAACGAAACCGCCGGCATTGACGTGGGAAGAACGAATGATTTGCACGCCTTCCTTGCGCAGTTCCTGCAGGGCAGGTACTACCTTGGCCGGTACCGAGCCATTGCCGGTGCCGGCATGGATGATGGCTTTGGCGCCAGCCTGGGCCAGGGCTTTGTAGGCGGTGTCGCTGACGTTGCCATAACCGTAGGCAATTTCAACGTCGGGCAGGCTCTTGATGTTCTTGA
This sequence comes from Pseudomonas sp. MF5691, assembly GCF_016405645.1. Lineage (NCBI taxonomy): Bacteria > Pseudomonadati > Pseudomonadota > Gammaproteobacteria > Pseudomonadales > Pseudomonadaceae > Pseudomonas > Pseudomonas sp. MF5691. Next base: position 70,450 of record NZ_JAEKDC010000009.1, on the reverse strand, counting down.
TATCGAACTCCGAGTTCATGGTGTGACGCTTGGCCGGCTGGCGGAACCAGTAGGATTTGCCCTCTACGACCATGCCCAGTGGGCCCCAGGCGCTTTTGAAGGCCTCGGTCTTGATGTTGATCATCTTGCTGACATCGCGACCCGATTGGATCTCGTCGTTCATGGTCACCAGGACGCCTTTGCCGCGTGCGTCTTTGCTACCGGCAACAGCCACGGCGTTGTACAGGTTGAGCATGCCGTCGGCCGACATGGCAGTGCCTGGACGCATGGAGCCCACGACCACGATTGGCTTGTCGGTTTTTTCCACCAGGTTGAGGAAGTAGGCGGTTTCTTCGAGGGTGTCGGTGCCGTGGGTGATCACGATGCCGTCCACGTCTTTGCTGTCGGCAAGTTCTGCGACACGACGACCCAGTTGCAGCAGGTTTTCGTTGGTGATGCTCTCGGAAGCAATTTGCATCACTTGCTCGCCGCGCACGTTGGCGATCTGGCTGAGCTCCGGAATGCCGGCGATCAGTTGTTCGATACCCACCTTGGCCGCCTGGTAGGTGGCGCTATTGGCCGCGCTGGCGCCAGCGCCGGCAATGGTGCCGCCAGTGGCCAGCACGACTACGTTGGACAGTTTGGTCTTGGATTCAACTTCCTTGGCCTGGGCGGCCACGGGGAAGAGCAGCAGCAGGGCTAAAGCGCCCGGAACAAAGTTCTTGAGTGCAGATTTCATTATTTTTCTCTCTAGTTTTGATGAGTGCTTGTGCAGGTTCATCCAGAACACCCCGGGCTGCGCTGAGCGCCACAAGGTGCTGATTAAGAGCAGGATTTGTACCAGCGGGATTTTGTTTGGGATTTGATTTTAACTTGTTGATTTAAATCATATTTTTTGATGTTGCGTGATCTCTTGGCTTCAGCTCGTGTCCGAATATCCGAACGCAGGAGGCTGTGGTGTTCGGTTGTCCGAAAATCACCCTGGGAAAATCAGCAGCATCCTTCTGAGGTGTTCCTGCCGATCTGTCGTTTTTAGAGAACGATCACCCCGCCCGGATGTTTAGCCAGGAGCTGGTCGAGCTGTAGGGCAGGAGGTAGAGCCAACGAAGAAAAAGCACTTTTCTTTCGTTGACAAAATTCGGCAGCCTTCGCATAGTTTGTTTAGCGCAAACGTTTGCGAGGTGTTTCATGGCACTCGGTGAGTGAAGTGAAGGTGCAGGCGTTGCTCACAATAATCATAAGATCGGAGTGAACCCATGAAGCTTCCATTCGCTGGACGTTTGCTTGCTGCCGCCGTGCTGGCTGCCGCATCCGCTGCCCTGCCTCTCTCCTCTGCATTCGCTGATGACACCGCCGCCAAACCCAAGGTCGGCCTGGTGATGAAATCCCTGGCCAATGAGTTTTTCGTCACCATGCAAGACGGTGCCAAGGACTATCAGAAAGCCCATGCCGCCGATTTCGACATGATCACCAACGGGATCAAGAACGAAACCGATACCTCGGCGCAGATTGATATCGTCAACCAGATGATCCTCGCCAAAGTCAACGCGATCGTCATCGCACCCGCCGACTCCAAGGCGTTGGTCAACGTGCTGAAGAAAGCCTCCGATGCCGGGATCAAGGTGGTCAACATTGATAACCGCCTGGACCCTGAAGTGTTGAAAAGCAAAAACCTCGAGGTTCCCTTTGTAGGCCCGGATAACCGCAAGGGTTCGCGCCTGGTCGGCGAGTACCTGGCCAAACAGCTGGCGAGTGGCGATAAAGTCGGCATTATCGAAGGCGTCCCGACCACCACCAATGCCCAGCAACGCACCGCCGGGTTCAAGGACGCCATGGGTGCGGCCGGTATGAAGATTGTGTCCGTGCAGTCCGGTAACTGGGAAATCGACCAGGGCAACAAGGTGGCGGCGGCCATGTTGAGCGAATACCCGGACCTCAAGGCGCTGCTGGCCGGTAACGACAACATGGCCCTGGGCGCCGTTTCAGCGGTGCGCGCAGCGGGCATGGCGGGCAAGGTCCAAGTGGTTGGCTACGACAACATCGCTGCGATCAAGCCAATGCTCAACGACGGTCGCGTCCTGGCCACCGCCGACCAGGCGGCTGCCCAGCAAGCCGTATTTGGTATCCAGAATGCGCTGAAGCTGGTCAAGGGCGAAAAAGTCGAGTCCGTGGACGGCGTGATCGAAACGCCGGTAGAGCTCGTCCTCAAGCAATAACCCCTGGCCGCGCACTACAGCGCCCGCTCACATGGAGCGGGCGCCTGGAGATTTTCTTATGTCATCTTCCGCACCGACCCCTGTCCTCTCGGTCAGTGGTATCGGTAAGACCTATGCCCAGCCCGTCCTGTCCGACATCACCCTGACGCTTAATCGCGGCGAGGTGCTGGCGTTAACGGGTGAGAATGGCGCGGGCAAAAGCACCCTGTCGAAGATCATCGGCGGTCTGGTCACGCCAACCACTGGCCAGATGCAGTTCAATGGTCAGGCATACACCCCCGCCAGCCGGACCCAGGCGGAAAAGCAGGGGATCCGCATGGTGATGCAGGAGCTCAACCTGCTGCCGACCCTGACCGTGGCCGAAAACCTGTTCCTCGATAACCTGCCCAACCGCGGTGGCTGGATCAGCCGCAAGCAGTTGCGCCAGGCCGCGATTGAGGCCATGGCACACGTGGGCCTGGATGCCATTGACCCGGACACCCTGGTCGGCAGCCTGGGCATTGGCCATCAGCAGATGGTCGAGATCGCCCGCAACCTGATCGGCGATTGCCATGTGCTGATCCTCGACGAACCGACGGCGATGCTCACCGCCCGTGAAGTCGAGATGCTGTTCCAGCAAATTACCCGCCTGCAGGCCCGGGGCGTGGCAATTATCTATATTTCCCATCGACTGGAAGAGCTGGCACGGGTAGCCCAACGCATTGCAGTGCTGCGTGACGGCCAGTTGGTGTGTGTCGAACCGATGGCCAATTACAACAGCGAACAACTGGTCACGTTGATGGTCGGTCGTGAGCTGGGTGAGCACATCGACCTAGGTCCGCGCACCATCGGCGCGCCGGCATTGACGGTCAAGGGCCTGACCCGAGCGGACAAGGTTCGCGACGTGTCCTTTGAAGTGCGAGCCGGTGAAATCTACGGCATCTCGGGTTTGATCGGCGCCGGCCGTACGGAGTTGCTGCGCCTGATCTTTGGTGCCGACCTGGCCGACAGTGGCACGGTAGCCCTCGGCTCGCCGGCCCGGGTGGTGAGCATTCGTTCGCCGGTGGATGCAGTAGGCCATGGCATTGCCTTGATTACCGAGGATCGCAAGGGCGAGGGCCTGTTGTTGAGCCAGTCCATCAGCGCCAACACGGCCCTGGGCAATATGGCCAAGGTGTCCAGCGCCGGCCTGGTCAATGGGCGCGACGAAACGGCCCTGGCCAAGCGGCAGATTGACGCCATGCGTATCCGCAGCTCCAGCCCGGCGCAATTGGTGTCTGAGTTGTCGGGCGGCAATCAGCAGAAAGTGGTGATCGGCCGCTGGCTGGAGCGTGATTGCGCAGTGATGCTGTTTGATGAACCCACCCGTGGCATCGACGTGGGTGCCAAGTTTGATATCTATGCGCTGCTGGGTGACTTGACTCGTCAGGGCAAGGCGCTGGTGGTGGTGTCCAGCGACCTGCGGGAGCTGATGCTGATCTGTGACCGCATCGGTGTGCTGTCTGCCGGGCGCTTGATCGAGACCTTCGAGCGTGCCAGCTGGACCCAGGATGAATTGCTTGCTGCCGCATTTGCCGGCTATCAGAAACGTGATGCGTTGCTCAACGAAGCCGCGCCCAGGACAAACCCATGAAAACAGCAACTCCAACCGCCAAAGCCGGCGGTAATTTCTACGGCCTGGGCACCTATCTGGGTCTGGCTGGTGCATTGCTGGCGATGATTGCGCTGTTCTCGGCGCTGAGCAGCCACTTTTGGTCCTATGGCACCTTCAGCACCATTGCCAACCAGATTCCCGACCTGATGGTATTGGCGGTGGGCATGACGTTCATCCTGATCATCGGCGGCATTGACCTGTCGGTGGGCTCGGTATTGGCCCTGGCCGCGTCTGCGGTCAGCGTGGCGATCCTCGGCTGGGGCTGGAGCGTGATACCCGCAGCCTTGCTCGGCATGGGCTGCGCGGCACTGGCCGGCACCATCACCGGCTCGATCACCGTGGCCTGGCGGATTCCGTCGTTCATTGTGTCCCTGGGGGTGCTGGAAATGGCCCGTGGTGCGGCCTACCAGATGACCGGGTCGCGCACTGCCTATATCGGTGACTCCTTTGCCTGGCTGTCCAACCCGGTGGCCTTTGGTATCTCGCCGTCGTTCATCATTGCGTTGCTGGTGATTATCGTGGCCCACGCGGTACTGACGCGTACCGTGTTTGGTCGCTACCTGATCGGCATCGGCACCAATGAAGAGGCGGTGCGCCTGGCGGGTATCAATCCAAAACCCTACAAAATCCTGGTGTTCAGCCTGATGGGGCTGCTGGCTGGGGTGGCGGCGCTGTTCCAGATTTCGCGCCTGGAAGCGGCCGACCCGAACGCTGGCTCAGGCCTGGAGCTGCAGGTGATTGCCGCAGTGGTGATCGGCGGCACCAGCCTGATGGGCGGGCGTGGCTCGGTGATCAGTACATTCTTTGGGGTGCTGATTATTTCTGTATTGGCGGCCGGTCTGGCGCAGATCGGTGCGACCGAGCCGACCAAACGCATCATTACCGGCGCCGTTATCGTGATTGCCGTGGTGCTCGACACCTACCGCAGTCAACGCGCCAGTCGGCGGGGCTAAGCCATGGCAACCATCAAGGATGTGGCGGCGCTTGCGGGGATTTCCTACACCACAGTGTCCCATGTGGTGAACAGGACACGCCCGGTCAGCGAGCCCGTGCGACTCAAGGTCGAAGCCGCGATCAAGCAGTTGGACTATGTGCCCAGCGCGGTCGCCCGTTCGCTGAAGGCCAAGACCACGGCGACCATCGGCCTGCTGGTGCCCAACAGCCTCAACCCGTATTTCGCGGAGCTGGCCAGGGGCATCGAGGATTACTGCGAGCGCAATGGCTACTGCGTGATCCTGTGCAATTCCGACGATAACGCCGAGAAACAGCGCAACTATTTGCGGGTGTTGCTGGAGAAGCGTGTCGACGGCTTGATCGTCACCTCGGTCGGTGGTGATGACGATGGCCTGGCCGCTGGCTTGAAAGGCGTGCGCACGCCCATGGTCATTGTCGACCGGGGCCTGGAAGGCGTGGATGTGGACCTGGTGCGCATTGACCACGAGCAGGGCGCCTACCTGGCGACCCGGCATTTAGTGGCGCTGGGGCACCGGGATATCGCCTGTATTGGCGGGCCCGCCCATACCCGTGTGGCGCAGATGCGCCTGGCCGGCTACCAGCGTGCGTTGCAGGAGGCCGGGATCGCGGTGCCCGCCAGTCGCGTGCTGGAAAGCGATTTCACCAGCACCGGTGGCTATGGGGCGGCGGTGCAGTTGCTGGCAGACAACCCGCCCAGCGCGATATTTGCCGGCAACGACATGATCGGTTTTGGCGTATTGCGGGCGGCCGCCGAGCGCAACCTGCGGGTACCCGCCGAGCTGTCGGTGATTGGTTTTGATGACATTCAAATGAGCCGCTATGTGTACCCCGCGTTGACCACTGTGGGTCAGTCGATCCTGCAATTGGGGGAAACGGCGGCGGAGTTGTTACTGCGACGGATTGCGACACCGCAATTGCCGGTTGACCAGCGCATTGTCACGCCGAGCATTGTCTTGCGTGAGTCAACGGCGCCGTTGGCTGCTGTGTTTGCCTCAAACCGCTGAACGAATTGATGAGTATTGACGTATGCCAGCAACAGTAGTGGTAGTAGGCAGTTTGAACATGGACCTGGTGACCCGGGCCAGCCGGCTGCCTCGCGGCGGTGAGACCCTGGTTGGCCAGTCGTTTGCCACCGTTCCGGGCGGCAAGGGCGCCAATCAGGCGGTCGCTGCGGCGCGCCTGGGGGCTGAGGTTGCGATGATCGGCTGCATAGGCAGCGATGCCTACGGCGCTCAATTGCGCGATGCATTGCTGGTGGAAGGGATCGACTGTCAGGCCGTCAGTGAGGTGCCGGGTTCCAGTGGTGTCGCGCTGATTGTGGTGGATGACAGCAGTCAGAATGCGATTGTGATTGTGGCCGGCAGCAACGGCCAACTGACCCCCGCGTCGCTGTTGGCGTTCGACGCCGTGCTGCAGGCGGCCGAGGTGATTGTCTGCCAGCTCGAAGTGCCCATGGACACCGTGGGGTATGCCCTCAAGCGTGGCCGTGAGTTGGGCAAGACGGTGATCCTCAACCCGGCGCCCGCCAGCGGCCCGCTGCCGGCAGACTGGTACGCCTGCATTGACTACCTGATCCCCAACGAAAGTGAAGCATCGGCCTTGAGCGGGGTGCCGGTCGATTCCCTGGACTCCGCCAAGGTTGCGGCGACCCATCTGCTCAAAGCCGGGGCGGGCAAGGTCATCGTGACCCTGGGTTCGCAGGGGGCGCTGTTCGCCGACGGCCAAGGGTTCGAGCACCTGTTGGCGCCCAAAGTGCAGGCCGTGGATACCACGGCGGCAGGCGACACCTTTGTCGGTGGCTTTGCGGCAGCGCTGGCCAGCGGCCAGAGCGAGGCCGAGGCCATCCGGTTTGGCCAGGTCGCGGCGGCCCTGTCGGTCACCCGCGCCGGAGCCCAACCCTCTATTCCTACGCTGCATGACGTCCAAGGCTTTGTTCGCCCATGAAAAAGACCCCATTGCTCAATATTGCCCTGTCGCGGCTGATCGCCTCCCTTGGTCATGGCGACATCCTGGTGATCGGCGATGCCGGCCTGCCAGTGCCGCCGGGTGTGGAGTTGATCGACCTGGCGCTGACCCAGGGTATTCCTGACTTCATCAGCACCTTGCGCGTGGTGCTCAGCGAGATGCAGGTGGAAAGCCACGTACTGGCCGAGGAACTCTTGCACAAGCAGCCACCGGCGCTGGCTGACCTCAATGCCCTGGACCAGGGCGAACTGGGCGAGCGTCGCTTGCTGAGTCATGACGCGTTCAAGCTGCTCAGCCACAAGGCGCGCGCGGTGGTGCGCACAGGCGAGTGCCAGCCCTACTGTAATATCGCGCTGGTGTCTGGCGTGACTTTCTAGCGTTTCCCACAATGACAAGGAGTGCGTCATGCAACGTAGAACCCCAACCCTGCGACACCTGTTTCGGAGTGTGCTGCTTTTGTCCGTGCTAACTGCTGCAAGCGCCCAGGCGGCGGAAAAAATCGACCTGATCATTGATACCGACCCGGGCGCTGACGATGTGGTCGCGCTGCTGTTTGCGATGGCGTCCCCGCAGGAGCTGAATATCCGGGCGTTGACCACCGTGGCCGGCAACGTGCGGCTGGACAAGACCTCGCGCAACGCACGGTTGGCCCGTGAGTGGGCAGGGCGTGAAGAGATTCCGGTGTATGCCGGCGCGCCACAGCCGCTGCTGCGCACGCCGATTTATGCCGAGAATATCCATGGCAAGGAAGGTATTTCCGGTGTCACCGTGCACGAGCCGAAAAAAGGCCTGGCCGAAGGCAATGCGGTCGACTACCTGATCAAGACCCTGAGCACCGCCAAGCCCCATAGCATCACCATTGCCATGCTAGGCCCACAAACCAACCTGGCCCTGGCGTTGACCCAGGCACCGGAAATCACCCAGGGCATCAAGGAAGTGGTGGTCATGGGCGGCGCGCACTTCAACGGCGGCAACATTACGCCGGTGGCCGAGTTCAACCTGTTTGCCGATCCGGTGGCTGCTGAAATCGTCCTCAAAAGTGGCGTCAAGCTGACTTACCTGCCGCTGGACGTGACCCACAAGATCCTCACCAGCGAAGCGCGCCTGAAGCAGATCGCCGACTTGAACAACAACGCCAGCAAGATAGTGGGCAGTATTCTCAACGAATACGTCAAAGGGGATATGGAGCACTACGGTATGACGGGTGGCCCGGTGCATGACGCCACCGTGATCGGCTATCTGCTCAAGCCCGAGCTGTTCACCGGACGCCAGGCCAACATGGTGGTCGATAGCCGCGAAGGCCCGACGTTCGGCCAGACCATCGTCGATTGGTACGATGGCCTCAAGCACGATAAAAACGTGTTTTGGGTGGAAAACGGCGACGCCCAGGGGTTTTTCGACTTGCTCACCGAGCGCCTTGCGCGCCTGAAGTAAGCTGCCTGCCGGTCGGCGCTCGTCGACCGGTAACTATTCGCGCAGAGGGTCTTCGACCCCCATATGGTCGGCCGGGTATTTCTCGAATATCTGGCCGATAAAGGCCTGCGCTGCCTGGGTGCCCAGCTCCTTGACCAGCAGGTCGATGCCGATGATCGCCAACTCTTCCGGGCTGCCCGGGCTGTAGGAGCTTTGCCCTTGGGGCCACTTGGCTTTGATGTCGGCATTGATGGTAACGATGGTCATCGGGTTCTCGCGGCTCGCAAAGGCTGGACAGGCCTGCAGAGTTAACCATTTTGCGCTGCGTTTGGCACTGCTACTTAGGCATGAGGGGGACGCTGTGCGACACTGGCCCCCTGTTTAATTACCAGGACACGCCACGTGCACATCGACTTGACCAACCCCAAGAGCCTCACATTGGAGGCTGTTCGCCAAATGATTGCCAGTGCCAGCGACGATCAGCACACCCAGCTACGGGTTACCAAGGCCGGTATCGCCTATATCTCTTCCTGTGTGGTGGGAGGGATGCAGATTGATGGGTTGTTGTTTCGCCTGGAGACCTGGGCAGCTGGGTCTGGCTATGTCGGCAAGGTGGCGGCCAGTGATGAGGTGTGGGTGATGCAGATTTTCAATGCGCTGAAGCAGAACTGGCCAAAGCCGCCGTTTGACTACATCGACATCTACTGAGATTTATTCATATCTGGTGACGATTGATTCATCAAGCCATGGCGTAGAGTCAGGCAGACTCGCCTACAGCCAATTGTGACAATTCTGAAACCAATTGGCCAAATCACGGTCGCACGATCTCTGTCCATTTTTCTCAAAGGAGGCTTCATGCCTTGGAAGCTCGCATCATTCGGTACCTTGTTGGCGGCAGCCGTCCTCGCGGGTTGCAGTACTTCGGGTACCTCCGAGCCGGCCAAAGACACGGCCGCGGCTGAGCCTGTTCACACGCGCTGTGAATCGCAGGCTGCGCAGTTCGCCATCGGCCAGAAGGCCTCGCCGCAATTGCTGGAGCAGGCCCGTACCCGTGCCGGTGCGCAGAATGCCCGTATTCTCAAGCCCAACGACATGATCACCCTCGAATACCGTTCCGATCGCCTGAACCTCAACACCGATGACAATCTAGTGATCACCCGCGTCAACTGCGGCTGATAACACAACACTTTTGTGTCACCCATAAAAAACCCCGTCACATGGACGGGGTTTTTTAGATCGGCGTAGAGATTACTCTGCGCGAACCTGTGCAGCTTGCATACCCTTTTGGCCTTTCTCAGCCACGAAGGAAACGGTTTGGCCTTCTTTCAGGCTTTTGAAACCGTCGCTTTCGATAGCTTTGAAGTGTACGAACAGGTCGTCACCGCCACCTTGAGGAGTGATGAAGCCGAAGCCTTTTTCATCGTTGAACCATTTAACGGTGCCGGTTTGGCGATTAGACATGGTGTATCTCCAAGAAACATATATTTTCAGTAGTACTGTGCTGCTCAGGCCAACTGGGCACACTGGGCTATCATAGTCGAAATGTCCGGCTTGGGAGCCCCCCCAAGGCACTGTTTGCCAATCAAACGCGTTTTCTTCAGTGCCCTGGATGGCTGTAAGCCCCGGTTTACGGGGCTTTAGCGAGAAATATCAGCTAGTAAAAAAAGCCGTAAAAGCAATGTAAATTGTGAGAAATAGCAGTTTTCAGTGGGTTTTCAGGCCGTTTTTTCGGTCTGATTTCTCGCCACGCTTACTTTTTCTTCACGACCTTGCAGGACGAAATAGCTGCGACGGCTTTGTTTTTCAGCTCCGCGCTGGCGTTCTGGTTGGTCATCAGTTCCTTGATTTCCGCAGTGCTCAATTCAGCGTTGATTTTATCCGCGCCACATTCGCAATGGGCTTTGGCGGTTTTGGCATCAACGTTCTGGCTGGCGGCGGCGCTGCAGTCCTGGACAAAGCTATCCCGGGCGCCTGCAGGCCAGTTGGACGGGGCGGCGGCTTGAGCGCCAATGGAGAACAGGGCCAGGGAAGCGGCAAGGGCGAAGATCGAGGTGCTGCGCATGGTTAGATGCTCCTTGAGTCGAGATGACGGACGGCGATTTTCAGTGTGTTTGAGGCCTGACGTACAGCCCAAGTTCACTTTTGCCTGTAAAAGCCTGGAGTTTGCCTTTGCGCGGCGGTGGGGCGGCGCTATGACCGTTCATCTGTGCTAGCATCAGCGACCTGGCTTTTTTCGTGCCGGGTTTTTTTGTTTAACTCCAGTCACTCTGGTTCGATTATCGGTTGGCCGAAAGGCTCCTGCCGCTGTAAGGCAGGCGTTCAGCAATGAACGGCCTGGTGTTGGATCTTGTACTGGCTCATCCCAACCCACGTGACCTTTGGTAGGGGTCACCACTAGGAGAGGAGGCGCCATGCCAACTATTACTCTTCCCGACGGCAGTCAACGTTCATTCGATCATCCGGTTTCCGTAGCCGAGGTCGCCGCATCCATTGGTGCAGGCCTGGCCAAGGCCACCGTGGCCGGCAAGGTCGACGGCAAGCTGGTTGACGCCAGCGACCTGATCACCAGCGACGTCAGCCTGCAAATCATCACGCCCAAGGATCAAGAGGGGCTGGAGATCATTCGCCACTCTTGCGCGCACCTGATTGGCCATGCGGTCAAACAGCTGTACCCCACCGCGAAGATGGTGATCGGCCCGGTCATCGACGAAGGCTTCTATTACGATATCGCCTACGAGCGTCCTTTTACGCCGGACGATATGGCCGCCATCGAAGCGCGCATGCACGCGCTGATCGAGAAAGATTACGACGTCATCAAGAAAGTCACGCCACGCGCCGAAGTGATCGACGTGTTCACTGCCCGTGGTGAGGACTACAAGCTACGTCTGGTGGAAGACATGCCGGACGAACAGGCCATGGGCCTGTATTACCACGAAGAATATGTCGACATGTGCCGTGGCCCGCACGTGCCGAATACGCGCTTCCTCAAATCGTTCAAGCTGACCAAGCTGTCCGGTGCCTACTGGCGCGGCGATGCGAAAAACGAGCAACTGCAGCGGGTCTATGGCACCGCCTGGGCTGACAAGAAGCAGCTGGCGGCCTACATCCAGCGCATCGAAGAAGCCGAGAAGCGCGATCACCGTAAAATCGGTAAGCGCCTGAACCTGTTCCACCTCCAGGAAGAAGCGCCGGGCATGGTGTTCTGGCACCCGAACGGCTGGACCCTGTACCAGGTGCTTGAGCAGTACATGCGCAAGGTGCAGCGTGAAAACGGCTATCTGGAGATCAAGACGCCGCAAGTGGTTGACCGTAGCCTGTGGGAGAAATCCGGGCACTGGGCCAACTACGCCGACAATATGTTCACCACCGAGTCGGAAAGCCGCGACTACGCCATCAAGCCGATGAACTGCCCTTGCCACGTGCAAGTGTTCAATCAGGGCTTGAAGAGCTACCGCGAGCTGCCGATGCGCCTGGCCGAGTTCGGTGCGTGCCACCGTAACGAGCCATCGGGTGCACTGCACGGCATCATGCGTGTGCGCGGTTTCACTCAGGACGACGCCCACATCTTCTGCACCGAAGAGCAGATGCAGGCCGAATCCGCCGCGTTCATCAAGCTGACCATGGACGTTTATCGCGATTTCGGCTTTACCGACGTCGAAATGAAGCTGTCCACTCGTCCGGAAAAACGCGTCGGTTCCGACGAGTTGTGGGATCGCGCCGAAGCTGCACTGGCCGCTGCGCTAGATAGTGCGGGCCTTGCGTACGATCTGCAGCCGGGTGAGGGCGCCTTCTACGGTCCTAAAATCGAGTTCTCGCTGAAAGATTGCCTTGGCCGTGTCTGGCAATGTGGTACCTTGCAGCTCGATTTTAACCTGCCGATCCGTCTGGGAGCCGAATACGTCTCCGAAGACAACAGCCGTAAACACCCGGTTATGCTGCACCGGGCGATCCTCGGCTCATTCGAACGGTTCGTCGGGATCCTGATCGAGCACTACGAGGGCGCGTTCCCTGCGTGGCTGGCTCCGACTCAGGCAGTGATCATGAATATCACTGATAAACAGGCCGATTTTGCTGCTGAAGTTGAAAAAACACTCAACGAAAGCGGATTTCGTGCCAAGTCCGACTTGAGAAATGAAAAGATCGGCTTTAAAATCCGCGAGCATACTTTGCTCAAGGTTCCCTATCTTTTGGTTATCGGAGATCGGGAAGTCGAGATGCAGACTGTCGCTGTGCGTACTCGTGAAGGTGCTGACCTGGGCTCGATGCCCGTCGCCCAGTTCGCTGAGTTCCTCGCGCAAGCGGTTTCCCGGCGTGGTCGCCCAGATTCGGAGTAATTACTATTAAGCGTGAAATGAGACAAGATAAACGAGCTGCACCGAAAGCCCCGATCAACGAGAATATCTCGGCACGCGAGGTTCGGTTAATTGGGGCTGAGGGTGAGCAGCTTGGGATTGTGTCAATTGAAGACGCGCTTCTTAAGGCTGAAGAAGCCAAGCTCGATTTGGTGGAAATTTCCGCCGATGCTGTACCTCCTGTCTGCAAGCTGATGGATTACGGCAAGTCGATCTTCGAAAAGAAGAAGCAGATTGCCGCAGCCAAGAAAAACCAGAAGCAGATCCAGGTTAAAGAAATCAAGTTTCGTCCAGGGACGGAGGAAGGGGATTACCAGGTAAAACTGCGCAACCTGGTACGTTTCCTGAGTGATGGGGACAGGGCCAAGGTATCCTTGCGATTCCGCGGCCGTGAGATGGCCCACCAGGAGCTGGGTATGGAACTCCTCAAGCGGGTTGAAGCTGACCTGCTGGAGTACGGTTCCGTCGAACAGCATCCTAAGATGGAAGGACGCCAACTGATCATGGTCATCGCCCCGAAAAAGAAGAAGTAATCAATAGGGCACGGCAGGCCTTCTGATTATGTTTATCAACTGAATGCGGAGTATCCGAACATGCCAAAGATGAAGACTAAAAGTGGTGCTGCTAAGCGGTTTCTGAAAACTGCTAACGGTATCAAGCACAAGCACGCTTTCAAGAGCCACATCCTGACCAAAATGTCGACCAAGCGTAAGCGTCAACTGCGCGGTAGCAGCTTGCTGCATCCGTCTGACGTGGCAAAAGTCGAGCGCATGCTGCGCCTTCGTTAATTTTGGATCAAGAATAGAGGAAGTAACTCATGGCTCGTGTAAAGCGTGGCGTCATTGCCCGTAAGCGTCACAAAAAAATTCTGAAACTCGCTAAAGGCTACTACGGCGCGCGTTCACGCGTATTCCGTGTTGCCAAGCAAGCGGTAATCAAGGCAGGCCAATACGCCTACCGTGACCGTCGTCAGAAAAAACGTCAGTTCCGCGCTCTGTGGATCGCTCGTATCAATGCTGGTGCTCGTGTTAACGGTCTGTCCTACAGCCGTTTCATCGCTGGCCTGAAAAAAGCGTCCATCGAAATCGACCGTAAGGTTCTGGCTGAACTGGCCGTGAACGAAAAAGCGGTGTTTGCTGCGATTGTCGAGAAAGCTAAAGCCACCTTGGCTTAAGTACCCCCGACAGTCACCCTGGGCTACTCCGTAGTCCAAGGTGGTAAACGTCATAAATAGGGGAAGAGCCTTCAAGCTCTTCCCCTATTTTGTATCTGGAGTCTGTACATGGAAAACCTGGACGCGCTGGTCGCTCAAGCTCTTGAGGCTGTGCAAAGCGCTGAAGATATCAATGCCCTGGAGCAAATCCGGGTTCAATACCTTGGCAAGAAAGGTGAGTTGACTCAGGTGATGAAGACCCTGGGCAATCTGCCGGCCGAAGAGCGCCCGCAAGTCGGTGCGCTGATCAACGTTGCCAAGGAGCGTGTCACAGAGGTTCTCAATGCGCGCAAGGCGTTGTTCGAGGAGGCCGATCTTGCGGCCAAGCTCGCCGCCGAGTCCATTGACGTGACCCTGCCTGGCCGCGGCCAGACCTCTGGCGGTCTGCATCCGGTGACCCGGACTCTGGAACGTATCGAGCAGTTCTTTACCCACATCGGCTACGGCATTGCCGAAGGCCCTGAGGTCGAAGACGACTATCACAACTTCGAGGCGCTCAACATCCCAGGCCATCACCCGGCCCGGTCGATGCACGACACCTTCTATTTCAATGCGAACATGCTGTTGCGCACCCATACCTCGCCGGTACAGGTCCGCACCATGGAATCGCAGCAGCCGCCGATCCGCATCGTCTGCCCAGGCCGTGTGTACCGTAGCGACTCCGATATCACCCACTCGCCGATGTTCCACCAGGTCGAAGGCCTGCTGGTTGATCGCGACATCAATTTCGCCGATCTCAAAGGCACCATCGAAGAATTCCTGCGGGTGTTCTTCGAAAAAGAGCTGGCGGTACGTTTCCGCCCGTCCTACTTCCCGTTCACCGAGCCATCCGCCGAAGTCGATATGGAGTGCGTGATGTGCAGCGGTAAAGGCTGCCGTGTCTGCAAACAGACCGGCTGGCTGGAAGTCATGGGGTGCGGCATGGTTCACCCCAACGTGCTGCGCATGTCCGGGATCGACCCGGAAGAGTTCTCGGGCTTTGCCTTCGGCATGGGCGTCGAGCGTCTGGCCATGCTGCGTTACGGCGTGAACGACTTGCGCCTGTTCTTCGACAACGACTTGCGGTTCCTCGCGCAATTTCGCTAGTCGTAACGAACCTTTAGGAGAGCAGGATGAAATTCAGTGAACAATGGCTGCGTGGCTGGGTAAGCCCGCAGGTAAATCGCGATGAGCTGGTTGCTCGTCTGTCGATGGCCGGTCTTGAGGTCGATAGCGTTACGCCGGCCGCCGGTGTTTTCAGCGGTGTAGTGGTGGGCGAGGTGCTCAGCACCGAGCAGCACCCGGACGCCGACAAGTTGCGTGTGTGCCAGGTCAGCAACGGCGCGGAAACCTTCCAGGTTGTGTGCGGTGCGCCAAATGTGCGCCCAGGCCTGAAAATCCCGTTCGCGATGATCGGTGCCGAACTGCCCGGTGACTTCAAGATCAAGAAAGCCAAGCTGCGTGGCGTCGAGTCCAACGGCATGCTGTGCTCTCAGGCGGAGTTGCAGGTGGGCGAAGGCAATGATGGCTTGATGGAGCTGCCGGCTGATGCGCCCGTGGGCCAGGACATCCGTGCCTACCTCGACCTGGAAGACGCCAGCATCGAAGTCGACCTGACTCCGAACCGTGGCGACTGCCTGTCCCTGGCCGGTCTGGCCCGTGAAGTCGGTGCGCTGTACGGCGTGCCTGTCACACGTCCAGTAGTGACCGCGGTCCCGGCAGTCCACGACGAAGTGCGTTCCATCGAAGTGCTGGCGCCAAGCGCGTGCCCGCGCTACCTGGGCCGTGTCATTCGCAATGTCGACCTGTCCCGGCCGACCCCGCTGTGGATGGTTGAGCGCCTGCGTCGCGCCGACGTGCGCAGCATCGATGCCGCCGTCGACATCACCAACTACGTGATGCTGGAGCTGGGTCAACCGCTGCACGCCTTCGATCTGGCCGAGATCAACGGCGGGATTCGCGTGCGCATGGCCGAGGAAGGCGAAAAGCTGGTCTTGCTCGATGGCCAGGAAGTCACCCTGCGTAGCGATACCTTGGTGATTGCTGACCACTCCCGCGCCCTGGCCATTGCCGGTGTGATGGGGGGTGAGCACAGTGGCGTGTCGGCGACGACCCGTGACGTGTTCCTTGAAAGCGCGTTCTTCGACCAGATCGCTGTGGCAGGCAAGGCCCGTTCCTACGGCCTGCACACCGATGCCTCGCACCGCTACGAGCGTGGCGTGGACTGGCAACTGGCCCGTGAAGCCATGGAGCGTGCCACCGGCCTGCTACTGGAAATCACCGGCGGTGAAGCTGGCCCGATTACCGAGACTGTCAACGAGCAGTACTTGCCGTCGATTGCACCGGTAACGCTGCGCGCCCAGCGCGTCGAGCAGATGCTCGGCCTGGTGATCGAAGAAGCGCAAATCGTCAGTCTGCTGACCGGCCTCGGCCTGGACATTAGCGCTGATGGGGCAGGGCAGTGGCGCGTAGAAGTGCCGAGCCATCGCTTCGATATCAGCCTTGAAGTCGACCTGATCGAAGAACTGGCCCGCCTGTACGGCTACAACCGTCTGCCGGTTCGTTACCCGCAAGCGCGCCTGGCCCCACAGCCCAAGACCGAAGCCCGTGCGCACCTGCCGGAGCTGCGTCGTCTGCTGGTCGCCCGCGGTTATCAGGAAGCGGTGACCTACAGCTTCATTGATCCCAAGCAGTTCGAACTGTTCAGCCCGGGTGTCGAGCCGCTGTTGCTGGCCAATCCGATCTCCAACGACATGGCGGCTATGCGTTCGTCCCTGTGGCCAGGCCTGGTGAAAGCACTTTCCCATAACCTGAACCGTCAGCAGGATCGCGTGCGCATGTTCGAAAGCGGCCTGCGCTTTGTCGGCCAATTGGACGGCCTGAAGCAGGAGCCGATGCTGGCCGGTGTGGTCTGCGGCAGCCGTCTGCCTGAGGGTTGGGCCCAGGGGCGCGATCCGGTGGACTTCTTCGACGTCAAGGCTGACGTGGAAGCGGTGCTGGGCTTTGCCGGCGCGCTGGATGCCTTCGCATTTGTTCCGGGCAGCCACCCGGCATTGCATCCAGGCCAGACTGCGCGCATCGAGCGTGAAGGCCGCCTGGTCGGTTTCGTTGGCGCTATCCACCCTGAACTGTCGAAAACCCTCGGTCTTGACCGTCCGGTGTTCGTCTTCGAGTTGGTGTTGGCGGAAGTCGCTGCGGGCAAGATGCCTAAATTCAGCGAACTGTCGCGTTTCCCGGAAGTGCGTCGTGACCTCGCCCTGGTGGCGGATCGTGATGTGGCGGCCAGTGCCGTGCTGGAAGTAATCCGAGAAAATGCAGGCGAATGGCTGACGGACCTCAGGCTATTTGACGTCTATCAGGGTAAAGGCATTGATCCGCATAGAAAAAGCCTTGCAGTTGGCTTGACCTGGCAGCATCCATCGCGCACTCTTAATGACGATGAGGTGAATACCACGACGCAAAATATCCTCACCTCGCTCGAACAAAGGTTGAACGCCACGTTAAGGAAGTGACGTATGGGGGCTTTGACGAAAGCTGAGATGGCGGAACGTCTGTACGAAGAGTTGGGTCTGAACAAGCGCGAGGCCAAGGAATTGGTCGAGCTGTTTTTTGAAGAAATCAGGCACGCTCTGGAAGACAACGAACAGGTCAAATTGTCCGGTTTCGGCAATTTTGACCTGCGGGACAAACGCCAGCGGCCTGGCCGCAATCCAAAAACGGGAGAAGAAATCCCGATCACGGCTCGCCGTGTGGTCACCTTTCGTCCAGGGCAGAAGTTGAAGGCCCGAGTTGAGGCTTATGCTGGAACCAAGTCATAACGACGAGCTACCCGTCATCCCAGGCAAACGCTACTTCACCATTGGTGAAGTCAGCGAGCTATGTGCGGTAAAACCGCACGTGCTGCGCTATTGGGAGCAGGAGTTTCCTCAACTCAACCCCGTCAAACGCACCGGGAACCGTCGGTATTATCAGCGCCAGGATGTGCTGATGATCCGACAGATCCGCGCGTTGCTGTACGACCAGGGGTTCACCATCAGCGGCGCACGCCAGCGTATGTCCGGTGATGAAGCCAAAGACGACACCACCCAATACAAGCAATTGATCCGCCAGATGATCTCCGAACTGGAAGATGTACTGGTGGTTTTGAAAAAGTGAAACAAGCCTTTAAAATACTTCCACATTTCAAATGCTTGCGGTATATTCCTGATCGCTTCGTTACGAAGCGAACCCAGTTTCACGCCTAGTCGGGGCGTAGCGCAGTCCGGTAGCGCACTAGCATGGGGTGCTAGGGGTCGAGTGTTCGAATCACTCCGTCCCGACCATATATTTCAATGACTTAGCCCGGTTCGGAAACGACCGGGCTTTGTTGTTTCTGGGTTATGTTCGTTTTGGTCACCGTTGGGTCACCGTTAGCAAAAAGCTCGTAAAGTGCCTGGCAGGGCTTCGTCGCGTTGAAACCTGTCAAGGCTGATCAGTTCTGACTGTATTGGCTGCGATCTGTTCCTTTTCGCGAACTTTCTCTTGGTGGGCGCTGGCTGGCATCGACACGACGAGCTGTCTTCATTTTTTTCTGATCACCACCAGAAGGATATGGCAAATCAGGGCGAGGCCGAGCACCAACTGCTTATGGTGGGTGTTTTTGTGCAGCTGGTAGAGTTTCCATACCTGTCGCAACAGTGAAAGTGGATGGCGCCAGCCAGATGGTCTTAGGAGGCGGTGCAAGCGCGAGCCCATCACGTTGCATTACTTGAGCGGAGATCGTCGCATGAAGAGCGTTGTGGGAGGTCAGTTTTTCTCTTGTTCGGAGGCAGGCCCGAACTGGGTAGTCAGGCAAAGCTCGAAGCGACTGGCAAAGTAAGGCTTTCTCGAAGCTCGTCACATTGAGTAGATTCGATGTAGCTGCTCGCCCATCCATCGTCAGTGCCTGCTTGCTCGAAGATGCGTCGCTACCTATCACCAAGTCCGTCCGTTCCTGCAGCGACGCTGCCTTTTCACCGATCTGAACGAGCCAAGTCGAATTGTGTTAAGCAAGCGTCTATGGACGCCTGGATAGCATCTGTATATGGTTCAATCAATCTTGTGATCGCGGTGTAATTCGCAATGGAGTTTACCCAGGAGGGGCCCGTGTCTTCGAGTAGTGCTTATCATCCTGGTCCGGTAGAACCAACTCCACAACAGCGCTTGCTACTGATGGATGACGTGCAGTGGGAGTCGTTTATAGAGCGCTGCGCACGCCAGCTCGAGAAGGAAGGCCAATACGCGCAGGTTCTGAAGCTAGGAGGCGCAAATGACAAGGGGCGAGATATATGTGGGTACACGGTACATCCACCTGCTTCGGATACTTGGGACCTATACCAAGCTAAGTATTACAGCAGCACTCTCTCCCCGAGCCAAATCGTAGGCGAGCTGGCCAAGTTTCTCTCCTGCGTGCAGGACGGAAGCTATACCTGTCCAAGACGCTATTATCTTTGTGCACTACGAATTGGGGCGACTTTGCTCGATTACCTTCTGAATCCAGAGAGCATGCGCACCTGGATACTGGCGCAGTGGGAGGAAAAAAAAGGCGAATTCGGTACGTTCAAACGGAGTCTAGATCCGGCGCTAAAGTTATTTGTGCAGACATTTCCCTTCGAAATTATTGGCCGCAGTACTCCCGAAGAACTGCTGGAGATTCATTCGAGGAATCAGACGCAGCACTGGGAGCATTTCGGCGTGCTCGACGCGCGTGGATCGAACCCGCAAATGCCCGAGGAGCCAGACCCCATTGAACAGCGGTATGTTGATGCGCTACTGCTGGTGTATGAGGAGCAGTGTGGAAACTGCGTTGCTGTGGTGCCTGAGATCCCTCGGAATTTGAAGAGGCATTTCGTGGCACAACGTCGGCTGTTCTACAGCGCCGAGGGGTTGAACCGCTTCAGCAGAGATAAGCTCTCCGGTGCCTTTGATGGGCTCCTCACTGAGGTCGAGATTGGTATTGGCGGTATAGTGGCAACCCCTCACGATAGCGGCATGATTAGACTAACGGAGACATTGGCCATCGCCAATGCACTTCAAGTCGTTAACAACCCCTTGCATGCTCGGTTGCAGGCCGGTGACCTCCAAGGTGCCTGTCATCATCTTGCCAACCAAGCTCGCCTGAGCTGGATAGACACCGATGAGTAGCTCAGAAGTCTTCAATACCCCGTTCGAGTTAGGACTGCGAATGGTCTTTCTGCTGAACGCGCTGCATCCACGGAAGGCCGATTTACAGACCCTGATGTATCTGGATTACGCAGTCATCTACACCGGCGACTTGAATGGACCGCCAAGTCTGCACACACCGGTTCCGCTGCGTGGTGCCGAATATATTAGTCGGCGAGAAATAATTGAGCATGGTCTGTCTCTCATGGCATTCAGAGCATTTGTCGACGCTATGGCTACACAAGAGGGAATCAAGTATGGCATTGGTGAGAGTGGACCGGCCCTCGTCGACCTCCTAGGAGGTCAGTACACCAAGGATTTACGTGATCGATGTAACTGGGTTTCGGAACACTTTGGGGGGCACACCGATTTTCAGCTAGAAGAAGTTTTTGGAGCTAAGGGTAGACTTTGGCGAACACATTTCATTGGGAAGGAAGGCTTGCCGAGGGCAGTATGAGAATCGCAATCCATGGACTGGTGCTTACCGGACCCGATAAGCCCAATGCCGAACTGAAACCCGTCGGGGAGTCGCACCTTGTATTTGGTCCTACTGATACGGGCAAGTCTTACATTGAGGAATGCATAGCCTACTGCTTAGGTGGCGACGAACATCCGCGAAATGTCGGCTTTTCAGAGGGCTATACGCGCGCGGCTCTACAAGTCCTCGGACCGGATGGATCTGAGTACACTTTCTTTCGGGATCTCTTGGAGGCGCGTCAAGTCGTTTACTCGGGCTTCCATTCTTTGCCACCGCTGTCGTCTCAATCCCCTGTCGCAGAAGAAATTGGCCCATATCTAATTGAATGGGGTAAGGCGTCAGGGAACAGAATTCTCGTTAAAGCCGGAACTCTCGGTAACGTGACTGCGAACGACCTGCGCTTTTTGAGTCTTTTTGACGAAATTCGTACCTTAGATAAGGTCCCGTTGAAAGGGAAAGACAAGCTTCTCAAAATGCGCTTTCAGTCCGTGATTATGCTGGCTTTGATTGGAGTGGATGATTCGGGAGCGACTCTCACAGTTAAAACTGATCAACGTAATATCGCTAAAGGTCATGTGCAGGCGATCGAAGACGAATTGAAAGCGCTACATGCCGATATTCCGAGCACATGGTCCAAAGAGGACTGCGCAGAAGGACTTACGAAGATCGAGCGTGAACTTCGAGAAGTCGGGACATTCCTTAGGACTAATGCTCAGGAGTTAACGGAGCTAAAGACAGCGCACGAAAGTCTCGAAGACGGCCTTAGGGATGTTCAGGCAGAGCTTACCGAGGTATTAGAAGCGAAGGGCCGGTTTGTGCTTCTGGACGAGAAATATCAAAACGACGTACATAGACTCAGTTCGTTGATCACGGCCTCGGAGATTGTCGAGACCTTCGAATCCCAGCCCTGCCCACTGTGTCGGACGGATCTGAATCATAAGCGTAACCATGTCCATCTAGAACAGGGCGACATGCTACGGGAGGCGGCTCGCGCGGAGGTATCAAAGATCAATGCTCTGAGGCAGGGGCTTGCGATCGCACTATCAGATATCGATGATGACATCGAGAGTTCGCGCTGTCGGGAAACGAGCTTTCAGCGTGAAGCCGCTGCCAATCTGAGCGAGCAAGCTAGGCTTCTTCGCCCGGCTTCGCCCAATATGGAAGCCGACTATTTAGGATCACTTACCGCACGACGAACTGAGATGGCCATGGCAGCCAGGAACTTCGAGCGGATTGATACGCTCAATGCGCGTCTTGTTGGTATGAAGGCAAAGACGAAGCGACAAAAACAATCTATTTCACGCGACTTCTCCACCAGCGCAACTGAGCTTTGTCGCCGAATTTCGGAGCTGCTGACGGCATGGGGTGTACCAATGGTGGAGTCGGTCCATTTTGACGAAGACGACGCTGACATCCACATCAACAATCGACAGCGCGTGTCGTTCGGAAAGGGTAAGCGCGGGATCTTCCTGACCGCGTTGGCTGTTGCATTAATGGAACGTGCACTCCACCAAGGAAATCCTCACCTTGGATTGATCGTCATCGACTCCCCAGTGGTTACTTACAAAGATCCAAAGCATGGCAGCAACAATCCGGAAGAGGCTCTTGATCCGACCGTTAAGGACAAATTCTACACTTGGCTCGCGGATCGGCAGGAGTCTGGTCAGATCATTGTGCTAGAGAATGAGGAGCCAGACGGTCAGTTGCAGATGCGTCTCGCTCATACAGAGTTTGTTGGCGTAGGTGAAGCAGAGGGTCGTCGTGGCTTTTTCCCGATTTAGCATCGTGCCAGTCCCTATAGCGGCACTTTGCTAAGGATAATACGTAAATTGGACTGGTCATTCCGTCTGCGGTGTTACCTTTTGAACGCAATATCATGCTCAATCCGTGCGGCCCGGCGATCAGCCGGGTTAACGACCATATCGATACCACCCGGCTCAGTGAGTTTGGTGGCGTCGGCGTGGTGGAGCAGCTTTCTGTGCAGCACCAGCAAGTCAGGGCGGAACCAAAGCCGATTCTGATTCCGCATTGCAGATAATGCACAAGCAGCCCACCTCAAATCCGTAAACGGGCTATTAGATGGCCTTGTTTCAGTCTACGCCCATTGCCTTAAATACAGCCTCTACTGGTTCGCCATAAAAGCTGGTCTGAAACTTGGTGAACAGTTCGGCTGGGATGCTTGGGATGTCCTTGGCACTGCTCATAGGAAGCGCAACGCGCTTTCCTCCCGCGTCGAAAGCCACTTGCAGGCACTCGGCGATACTTTCAACTGGCGTGATGCTGCCGCCCAAGCTCATATCACCGAGCACGACCATTTGACCTTGCGCAGGCCTGCCCATTAGGCCGGAAGCAAAAGCTACTAGGCTGGGTAGTGCCATATGAGTAAGAGGGCCGGTGTTTTGCAGTTCAACCACATGTAAATGGAAGTCGTGCTCCAGCACCTTAGCCGAGGCGCTGATGCGCGAGGCGTTGGCCTTGAAGTAGTCAAAGGCAATTTTCACCTGTTCTTTGGCAGAGCTGGAGTTCCATAGGCCGGAGGTAGCTAGCTTGCCAGTACCCTTGGTCACCTGCAGTTCGATCCGATATAACCCAGGCATGCCTTTGCCGCTCAAGCCTATAGTGTGGATGAAACCGGGCTTTCCCGGCCCTTCTGGGATAAGGCCACCACCGCCTTGCTCTTTCACAGTGACGAAGTGTTCTTCGAGGGTTTCGTTGTCGATGTAGCTGAAGTGAACATCGTAGAACTCCATTCCACCGATCTTCTTTAGCTGTTCTTTCACACGCCGGCGGACCTGGAGTGCGTATTCGAGGCACTGGCGCACGTCTTCTTTGGTGAATACGTCGTGCGGGTAGAGCAGCTTGAGCAGGCCGGATACTGTTTTGCGTACTGCGATCACATCGCGCTGGTTTAGGTTGTTACCCAGTTTGAAGTGTTTGTCGATGGCGTCGGCGAAGCTGCGCTTGCGCATTTCGCGGAAAAACTCTGCCAGGTAATCGACGATTAGCCCGTACCTGTTGGTGAAAAATTCCGGGCGCATTTTTGGGATTTCCCAGCCAGGAATGTAAGCGTGAAATCGGTCGAAAAAGGCTGCGTCGATCATCTGCTCAGGGAAGGGGGCAAGCAGGTGACTGGTTTTCACCAGCGATTCGACGCTCTGATTGATGTTGCCGACGAAGACCATGGAAGCGGAGGCTTCCATCTGCTCACGGCCGCGACCGAAGGAGCCAGAGGCCATGAAATCCTTCATGATTTGCACGCCGTCCCTGTCCTTGAAGTTGATGCCTGCCACTTCGTCGAAGGCCACCACATCCCAAAGACCGACCAGGCCGATGCGGCGACTGCTCATGTTGTAGAACAGGTTAGCGACGGTGGTTTGGCCACCAGACACAAGCATGCTGTTTGGTGAGCATTCCTTGTAGATGTGACTCTTTCCGGTGCCGCGGGGGCCGAGCTCGCAAACGTTGTAGTTGTTCTCCACGAAGGGAATCATCCGGGCTAGCAAATGCCACTGTACGGACTCATCCAACGTCGATGGCTCCATGCCGATGGAGCGAATCAGTGTCTCGCGCCAGTTTACGGTACTCAGTGCTGCGCGCCCTTCGAACAGCTCCTGCATGTTCATGTTTGGCATCTGGATAGGCTTGAGCAGCGTGACGCCAAAAGGAGATCCCGATTGGCCTTCCTCGTGGTAGTAGCTCAGCGTTGCGATCACCCAGATGCCGCCCACAAGGAGCTTTTCGTATTCTTTAACGATGCCAGCAGAGATTTCAGCGTCCTTGATGCCAAGGTTGCTGAAAGAGGCTTCGTATCGGTCTTTTTTTTCATTCAGTCGCACGGTGACTCGGTCGATCACCTTGTACGTGCCGCGCTCGCGAACTAGAGACTTGACCTTCTCGGCTTCATCGGGTCGAACATAGTTCTCCGCTAAAATTTTCTTGACGTTCTTCAGGCCCTGTTCGATCACCTCTGAGTCATCGGACGCGCAGTACATACCCAGCAAGTACTCAAGCACGTAAACCGGTACGTTCGCGCCTTCCTTTATCAGCTTGGTCAGATCCTTGCGCACCACGCGACCGGCAAAGTGCTCGTTAAGCAACTGATCGAGATCTTTATCCACTTGGGTTTCCATCTAGTGTAGTGCTCTCAAAAAAAGTCGTCGGTGAAGGCCAGGTCAATCGTCACACGGTAGCGCTCAAGCTCAGTGTTCAAATCTTTATCGCGGATCACCAGGAAGTAATCTTTCTGCCGGTCGAAATCGCTGCCTGATAGTGACAGGCGTACCTGCTTAAGGCGCGCGCTCATGGAGTCCGTCGCACAGTCAAACGTCACGACCTCCTCACTGGAGACCGGCTGCTCCCCTTCGTAGATCGACACAGCAACCGTAACCGGCAACACCTGTTCGCTTACCGACTCGGTCTGGATCAGGTCAAAGCGCTGGATATTGGTGACCATCTTCAGGGCTGACTTCGGCGAGATCACCCCGACTTTGCGCTTAGTGCGTTTCTCCGCTTTCTCACCGCGCAACTGGTTTACCGTCAGCACAGGTACAACGATTTCCTGAGGCATGGCCCCGCCATGAACGAAGCGAGCACCGCCGACAAAGTGGAAACGATTCGCGCCTTTGGGTATCCAGAACTGAGTGTCCGATGTTGTGCCCGCGGTCTGCTTGGTCGATCCCTGCCAGACATCCTTGGCAACAGGCAGAGTATGGCCAATGACATAGCGTTTCTTACTCTTGATCGCACTATCCGGTTTCTCTGCGAGTGAGGTGCGATCCGCCGCCTCAAGCTTACTCTGCTGAAAGAGGAACCCATGATCGGCCGTGATCAATACCGTGCTGGTGTTGAAGTGCATGAGGATCTTGCGGGTCAGCTCGGTCAGCTCCTCAATGGCGAACTCGACGTGGTGGAAGGTATCCACCTCGGAGCCGCCGCCTTTGTCACTGCGGTCATCGATCACGTTGTGATAGACGTAAACCAGCTGCTGATCCTTCAGCGCTTCACGCCCAGCGTCACGGGACCACTCTTTGACTTGAAGTGCGGTCACGGCCATGCCGCCATGCTGGGCAAGAACCTTGTCGCGAGCGATGGTGTTGCCAGTATTGAGTCCGTTTACAAAAACACCATCACTGCCCTCGCGATACTCCAGCGTCTGGTGTGGCAGCAGGGACGCCATGCCCAACGTGGTGTAACTCGGCAGTACGCCCAACTGGCTATTCAAGCTGGCCTTGCTGTAACGCTTTTCATTGATGCGCTGACACAGCTCGACGGCGGCTTCATAGCGGAAGGCATCGCTGATGATCACCACAACGCGCTTGCTACGATGCCCCTCCAACAAGGGCGCTACCCAACGCTCATAGAAGTTATGCTGGTTAGGAATGCCAGGTATTTTCCAGTGCTCAAAGCGTTGTTCGGCCTCAACGCGGCCGCCCCAGGAGCGTCCGAGCTGATCGAGATACCAATACGCATAGCACTGCTCGACGGCCTCATCCAGCTTCTTCAGCAGCTCGACGTGGGCGCGCTGGGAGGCGGCGAAATAATGGCGGTAAGCCGTGTCAAAGCGATACAACTCGCTCTCATAGGCTTTGTACAGTGCCTCTGAACTGGTGAAGTGGAAGCCAGCTGCGTACTGGTGGCGCTGCGTAAACAGGTCGATCGCAGCCGACAGCGCCGTGTATAGCAGCCGGTACTTGCGGCGTGTCTCATCGTCCTTATGGCGAGTTGCCCAATAGTTATCCAGTCGCTCGGAAATGATCTTCGCAAACAGACTAAGGTCACGCGGATCTGCCTCGGGAATAGCCTTGGTCAGATCGACAATGATCTGCCGCTCGACGGCTTCGAAGGTTGCAACATTGGCCAAGTTCTCCAACGAGATTTCACAAATTTTCTGAGTGATATGCAGGGCCTCACCGACCCAGCCGGAAATCTCATCATAGGCTTGGTAAAACCGTGAGCTGTCACGCCAGCGGGAAAGCAGTGCACGTGAAGTAGCGCGTGCGCTGGCTGAGGGGATAGCAATCGCTGAAGCCCAGTTGGGCATATCGCCGATACTTTCGCAGAACCCGGTTGCCAGCAGTCGAATTAGGAAATGCCCAAAGCTGAAGGGTTTATCGCCACTGATTTCTTCGATGGAGGCTGGATAGCCTACCTCTTCACGCAGGGCCTGCAGTAACGCAGGCATTAGGTCGAGCTTGTATAGTTCATCGATGACCGCTGGATTCTGCTCAAGACCCAAATCGTCACGTACGGCACCATCGGCCAAGGTGCAAAGCAGCGTCATGACGTCACTGCCACTTGCACCCAGCACAACGGCAATCATCGCCAGATCCAACTCATGCTCAGTGTCAGTTGGTTGGATCAAACGCTTCAGGCTAGCTAGTCGAGCCTTACTGCCAAGGAAGCGCTCACGCTTGGTTAGATGTTCACGGAGCACCTGCTGGTGTAAGCCCAGGTCATTGAATATCAGTGACATTTTGTCTGCGTAGAAACTGCGCGAGTACAGCTTGATGTCCAGCAGCCAGTCATCATTCGCGTCTGGTTCGGAGCAAGGGAAATAGAGCAGGTACTTACCTTCAGTGTCCTCAAGCTCCAGCTTGAGCTTGGTACCGAAGGTGGAATGCCCCTGCATGTTCAGCACCTGGACGCCAGGTAAATCAAGCTGTCCGAGCACATCCATGAAGCCTTGCTCAGGGTCGTACCAGAAAACGATGCGATGGTCTTCTCTGAAGAATGCCTGAGTCAGGCCTTGAGTCAGTTGTTGGGTGTTCATTCACTTATTCGCTTTTTCACCGAGGCTTAAACAGGAAATGAGAGATCAGCCAGAGACATGCTGCCGTACTCCATAGTCGCGACGCAAAAATGGGATTTTTAAGTACTTTTTATGGGTTGAAGGAGCCAGTAGAGCAGCAATTCTTCATCCATTTCGCGCCACATGCCGAACATGGCTGATAGCGGATGTACTCTTCGTCCTGCAATCTGGTCATAGGCTTCTGCAGATAGACATATTTGACGTTGTATTCTTTGAGTAGCTCACCTGGAACGGCTTCCCAGCGTTCCTTGTCGTTCGTGACGTTAGCGCGAACAAGCAGCTGCTTTGGGTCATTCTTGTTAACGGACAGCCTTAGGCGGTTTTTTTTTTCGATTGAGTCATCAGCCGTCTTTTTCACCACTAAAGAAAACTCAAGATCGTAGTATTCCTCTCTTACAGGTTCTCTGCGGTCTTCAGCAATCGCGTGGGTATGCAGAATCAGGTTGTCATCGATGGTCACGGTAAGTTGAATACGTTCCTCAAGTGGTGGGAAATCCGGATTCACCTCAACAACAAGACTGCCATAAGTGGTGCGAGGATCGGCCGCGGCTGACTTTTGAACCATCTGCGGGCGCTTGAAGGTAAAAATGGCCTTGCCATCCCGAGGATCGGAGCAATACATCGATTGCAGCTTCTGTATTGACTCTCCCCGCTGAGGCAAGCGAGTGCCCTCATGAATCACTGTGAGCAGTGAATTTCTGGCTTCAACCAGCTCAAAAGGTTTTGCCAATGCCAACTCAAGATTGTCATGTGCAATCCAGGCTGCACCCTCGGAAATAATCCGGTCACCCTTCTCGGAAATGTGCAGCGAGGAGACGCCAAAGATTTCAGTAAGCTTGTTTTTGATCAATGGCATATTGACCATGCCACCAGTTGCAAGGCATAACGCAAGCGTCTGAGGATCTACATCGGCCTTATCTGCGGCCAGCAGACTGTCGATTTCATTGATGCCCTGATTGATCAGGCGGGCGCAAATTTTCTCCAGATTTTCCCTGGTCAACCAGATATCAATTTCAGACTCTTCATCTGTACCCTGAAAATAATCGGGAAGAAATATATTCGTTTTGTCGCGTGTAGACAGCGTGATTTTTGCCTGTTCACACTGGGTGATCAGCTTCGCGCGCATTCCGGGGTTAACCGGTAGCTTGCTTTCAGCGCTCCAACCGAATTTGTTCGCATGCTCGTCGGTGACATGATTGAGAATGGCGTCATCCAGATAGTCACCACCGACCAGGTTGTTGCCGCGATTGAGCACCTGAACAATGGAACCATTGATTATCTTGCACAGTGTCAGATCCAGCGTGCCACCACCCCAATCAAAAACCAGAACCATCTTGCCGTCGTAATACGCGAGAACGTCCCTGGTATCAGGCTGATCCTTGAAATAGCCATAGAGCGCGGCCAAGGGCTCGTGCACGAAGGTTTCAACGTAAACGCCAGCACTGAGCATTGCTTCGCGCAGTGCTTGTCTGCCACGTCCGCCCAGTGCTACCGGTATGGTCACTACGGCACGTGTCAGATCTGCAATCTGGTCAATGTCGTTATCACGAGCATGAGCTACCAGATATTTAATGTAGTCAGCAATGACCTCGACCGGCGTCATGACCCGGCCATCGACGTTAATGTGCTCATTACCAAGCAGCTTTTTCGGACCGCGTACTGTGTTGCCCAGCACACCAATACCCAGCTTCTCCAGCTTGTCCCGCGCTTTCTTTCCGCAGATGACCTGCTCACCTTCATAACGCACAACTGAAGGATGTGGGCGCTGAGTATCATCAAAGCACTTTGCTCGACTAGCTCGTGTAATCACAGAGATGAGACTGTTGGTGGTGCCGAAGTCAATGCCTACTCGCTGAACCATTTGATTTCCCTTTCAATGCTTTCCACCGCCAACTCGATATGATGCGCGGCAACTTCTATTTTTGGTTTTTCACGCTGCAAAGCTGCCAGAGACAGTTTTAATGGCTCAAGAACAGCTTCTGATAGGAGATTGAATGCCTTAGCCTTAGCCTGCCCTGCATTGTCACGTAGATGTGTTCGTGTGGCCCGTTCATCAAGCTGCTGCTCTTGCAGTGTGTGCTTCAGCTGTTCGGTTTCGGCCAGTAGTTGAGCAATTAGCTTATCCTTGTCAGCGATCGTCGAATGCTGATCCATCACCATAGCTTGCAGCTTATTCAGCTTAATTTCTTGAGCATGATGTTTCGACTGCAAAAATTCGCGCTGGTCGGCCAGCTCGGTGAACTGCTTTTTAAAGTAATCGATGGTGTCTGCCAGCAAGCTTTCCTGATTGGCATATTGCTCGGCAAGAAAGAGCGCAATCGCACGGTTGCTCTGGATGCGGGAGGTTTGCTCTTTGAGCAGACTTGAGAAGAGCTCGATAGCCGCGTTGGGGTCTGCCTTACTCTGCGCCATCAGCCAGAGCGCACCTATCAGCAAAATGTTATTTCTCTGCGTGACCAGCTCTGCTTTGGACAGCGTATCGAGTGCTGTAGGCACCGTTACCTCAGCCTTATCGGAGTTAGAGGTTGCGTCTCTTGCCTGACTTCCGACAAACTCAATTCGCTTGCGGTATAGCTCAGTTACCGAGTTGCGCAGAAAGGTCAGCGGCGCGGTGTCTAATCCCTTGTCTGCGTCCAAAATGTCGCGATACAGATCGAATGATCCGCGGTG
This sequence comes from Pseudomonas sp. MF5691, assembly GCF_016405645.1. Classification (NCBI taxonomy): domain Bacteria; kingdom Pseudomonadati; phylum Pseudomonadota; class Gammaproteobacteria; order Pseudomonadales; family Pseudomonadaceae; genus Pseudomonas; species Pseudomonas sp. MF5691. The sequence continues at coordinate 40,589 of NZ_JAEKDC010000009.1, read as the reverse complement.
GCGTTGAATCCACAGCGAGCTGGCCAGTCGTACACAGAAAGTCAGCAACTCATGGCGCTGCGCATCGTGCTGGCACTTGACGGCTGCTAAGGTGATGAGTGACAGACATTTGAGTTCCGGATCAGTCTTGCGCGCGACGGTGACAATCTGCTCGATAAACCCGTTGCTCATACTCATATTTTGCTGATAGGACAGCAACGATTTCAGGTCAGCCTTGCTGATGCTTGCCGGTTTAATGTTCTGATCTTTATCTGTCGTTATTGCAAATACCTCAGATAGGATCTGCTCAACAGACTTTGATTCAGCTGCGGTCTTTGGCTTGCTCTGTTTGCGCTTTTTTACATCGTCCGGTTTGGGTTTGGCGATTTCATTCTCAATGTCAGTCATCTGTCATTGCTCCCCAATAAGCGTGTTGAAAACATCGTCAAACCTGAGTTTTCTTCGGTACCTATCCATCCCAGAAGCATCATCTTGCTCAACTGCCTTTCTATAACAAATGTAGTCAAATTTGCTTCTGTCCTGCAGCGACAAATTGCTTGTCGAGAGGGCCGATATCCTCAGTTCCATATCCTGCAGCGAGGCCTGCTGATATCCACCCAGTAGCTCCTTGAGACTAAACTCTGTAGAGAAGTCCACCGGCATTTTTTCGCTGCTGCCGACCAACCCGGACGCCGCATATTTTCCGCCCTTGAAGAACTGCATGGCAGCTTCTATTTCAGGCAGACCAGAGGCTTGGAGCGTACTGAAGTCATTTCTATTGAATCTGATTACAGCCCTGACAGAGATGGATAGGTTAGTGCGGTATTCCTGCAATGACTGCAAGGCCTGATTGAAGCGAGTATCAAACTCTTCAAAAGGAGTCGTGTCAGAACGCCTGTCCTTGGCCATTACGCCATGCAAGTAGCGAACCAGTCCGTTGGTATACTCGGTAACAGTCATGTTCTGCTTTACGTTGTCGATAAACGCAGCGATATCACTGCTGGTGAAGTCGTCCTTAGAGAAGTGCAAGCAGAAAGCCTGGTCGACGTGTTTCAGCTCTTGCTTATCCGCGATGCATACCTCGATCTTCAGCGCTTTCTGCAGTGCTGAATTGCCATAACTCACATCAAAGTAGCCTTTCTGGACAGCTTGTATACGCTCAAAAAGTCCCCCCACCGACTGGTTGTTCTCGCCGTTTATGGTCAGGTTGCTAACGTTGCGTTCGCCCAGGTCACCGTGTTTTAGAGGTACGGTGATCCGTAGATGCTTCCCGGCAATATCCCGACCCTGAAAATGCAAGGTTGGATTCTGCATCGGGTGGGCAATCTCGTGCCTTTCCCGTTGCGCAAGGGAGTCAAAGGACAAGTCGCAGTAGCGGCACGAGTAGCTCACAGGTACGGCTGAGAAATCCAGCGCACTCCCGGTTTCCCAGTACCTATCCAGTCCCGTTTCTTGTATCCAGCCAACTGTTGGCATCGTTATTTCCCACTCAATCCATGTGAACAGAGCTAGTTTTTACACAGGTTTGGCGCAGCCTTAAGACTCTGCCTTATCCCCAGTCACCGCTTTCACCTCCGCCAACAATTCCCCAAACTTGCCGTAGTTCACCTTCACGCCGTCATCCAGATCCAGGCTGATGCGCTGGTCGGCGTGGTGACGGAGTTTTTCGTCGAAGGTGGTGAGTTCGGCTTGTTGGTTGTGCAGGGTGGCGAGCTCTTTTTCCAGGCGCTTTTTCTCGGCGGTGCTGGGACTGGCTTCGATGTCCTGCTCAAGCTTGTTGGCGTAGGTGTTGAGCTTGGCGGTCAGCGGAATAACGTACTCGGTACGCATGCGCGCCAGGGTACCTTCGTGGTAGCGGTGCAGGTACACCAAGCACTGGAAGGCCTTTTGCTTGCCACTGCTGAACAGCCAGTAGATCGGGCGCTTTTTGTAGGTTTGTAGGTGATCCTTGAAGTAGTTTTCGCAGAGATAGCGACGCAGGGTCTCGCGACTTGACTCGGCCTTTTTCGGTGACATGTTGTCCGCGAGAAAGTGCAGGTTGGCTTCGAGGTGGGTCTTGCCCCAAGCCACTGAGACGAACTCGATCAAGCGATTGACCGCATCGTCGGCAAACCACTCTTTGTCGGTAAGCGGGATGATGCCGTCGGCATCGGCTGGAAAGGTGACGTAGCGGCTGGAGTTGAACCCCTGGTTGCCACTGTTGGCGTAGATAAGACCGGGCTCGTTCAGGCTGTAGCGTCCGAGCATGCAGCCGATGGCGTAGGAGATCAGCTCCGCACAGGTGTCCTCGCGAAAGCGCGCCCACAGCTCGGATTCATTGAGCTTGCCGCCGTAGCGGTAGGACGGGTTTACTGTAAGGGTGATCTGGTCGATGGGGACGTCGGGGGTGAGCTCATCCGTCAGGCCGTAAGCGTCGATGAAGAGGCGGTTGTTCTCCTCTTCGAGGAGCTTAATCTCGTCGATAGTGGCGCGGTTTTGGGTAATCCAGGCGGTATAGCTGGATTCGAGGGTTAGAGCTTCCTCAGAGGAAGCCGTCAACAGGGGCAGGGATTGGAATCCCCAAGACACCTCATAAGCGTCCCAATCTTTCCGAGCAACAGCCACACATGCCTTCGCGATCTCTTTGCTACCGCTGGTCCAGGCTTTCTTTGCGTAGGGCAGGTTGTTGAAATAACCCACATCGAAATGCACGGTCGGGCTGAGAAGCTTCGTTGCTAACCCGACAAAATTTGTATTGCAGTAAGCGAGTAGGGAGAGGCGCCAATCGGAGTCGCCACCAAATGCAGAGTGCCCCACATTGGAATGGATAAAGCCAGCATCATATTCTCGGAATGAATTGTGCGAGATAGTGATGTCAGACCAGCTCACCGACGGTTTGAAGTAGAAGGAAGAGTTTCGGAGGACGGACGACTTAAAGCTGTGCAACTCCCTGCCGTCATCCTGCCAATTCACGACGAACTCTTGATTACCGAACCACTTACGAAATGCTCCACCTTTATTTAGAGGAAACCACGTCTTCTTTGACTGTTTCGCGTCGTCGCGACTACCCAGGTCAAAACCAGTTTTGAGGAGTGATACTTCGTGCCATAGGCGTACGAATCGATCGTTGTCAGCGGTTGACAGACCTTGCTTGGCACTAGCTATGCAGCCAAGGGAGCTGTTGACTTCAAAGACGCCGCGAACGCCTTCGCTAGCCCAATACGCAACAGGTATACCGGGGATCTTCTCAAAGGCAGTATTCGGTGTGCTAAATCGCCGATTCGAGTGGAACCGGCGCTCAAGCTCTTCGTTGCTAGCTACGCTTCCTTGCTTGTCAAATAGCCTAAGAAATTGTCCCTCTAGCTTCGTCAATGATGAACGTTCGAGAACATAAGAACAACTGCCGAAATCTGATCCCCAAACGCCTCTTCCGATATGGACCAAGCTAGAAATCGGCGCAGACCGGAAAATTGCGCGTCGGACTAGCTCAAAGGACGAAAGGAACATCCAGTTAGGAATGGTGATCATCCCAATACGGCCGCCGTCACGTGCTAATTCAATGTTCCGAAGCGTGAATGCCGCATAGAGGTCAGATTTCCCCGCTTCATAGACGGAATTCACAAACTCCTTGAGCGCTGGGCAGTAAAGCTTACTTCCCATGTATGGCGGATTAGCCACTACCGCGTCATACCGCGTCGCCAGCATCTCGGCCTGCTGTACCAGCACCCTCAAGCAATTGAGCTCATCCTTAACAAACAGGTCTTGGCTGAACGCCACGCTCAGCCGCTTCAACGCAGGCAATTTGTCCGCCAGTCCCTCCGGCACTTGAATCAGAGAGCCAAAGGTAGTTGCGTGCTCGAATAGCCGCTTCAGCTCTTTTAGATTGCTCAGCTCAAGCCCATAGTCCGCTAGCGTTACGCCGCTGGCCAATACATCAGCGTCGAATCCCGCGCTGTCTACCAGGGCCATCACAGAGAGCTTCACCCCCCGTTCGAACAGTCGACGATCGTCGCCCCGGCCCTTCATCATCAATGCAAATCCGGTCAACTGCGCCGCACGCTCGTCGATATCAAGGCCAAACAAGTTCTTCTCAAGGATCAGCTGCGCCACGTCGCGCTGACGATAGCCTCGCTCCAAGTAGATGGCCTTCAATAGGTCGTAGGCCACCACTAGTATGTGCCCTGAACCACTGGCCGGGTCGATCAGGGTCAGCTCCTCTGGGTGGAGGCTTTCGGGTGTGAAGGCCGCGAGCTGCACCTTAACTTCGGCGGTCTGTTCGGTGGGTTGGATGTAGTACTCCATCTGCGCCCTAAGTGGCGAGTTGGGATAGGTCGCCAGCCACTGAGCACCCAGCGAATTCTGGACCATGTACTTGACGATCCAATTTGGCGTGAACAATTGTGTCGCCGCCGGAATGTCTTCCGACTTCACCACCTTGCCGATGACTTGGCCTTTTTTCTCGGAAATGTAGAACTGGTAAAGCCAGCCGATGATCTCGATGTTGGCCCAATCTTCTTCGGGAATGGCGCTGACCAGCTCGCGGATTAACGAGTCGGTCTTGGTCAGGTTGTCCGGCAGCAGCAGCTCGGTGGCGTCATCCACCGCCTCGAAGAGGAACGGCATGGCCTGGTGCAAGGCGTGACACTGGGCGAGCAAGAGCTCGCGGTAGAGCTCTTCGTCTTTGTTACCGTCTAGTTTTAGCTCGGCAATGCGTTTTTTGTCGAGACCCGGCAGGTTGATATCCAGGCAGTCGTCGAGGATTTGGAAGCTGCCTTGCTGCGCGGGGTGGCTGAGTACCCGCAGGCCGTGGTCCAGGTAGTCCTTAAGCTCCATATAGCGGATGGCGCACAGGCGGTTGAACCAGCTGTAGGCAGCCTGCTCCATGGCCTGGGCAAAACCCAGTTGCTCGACCTTTTTCACCAGTGCAGCGCGGGGGCCGATAATACTGGCCGGAAAGGCCTGCTCGCCGATCAGCGCCAGATCGCCCTTTTGCTCCACCGGCGCGATGCCCATACTGGATTCGCGGATGCCAAACAGCGCGGCGCGCTTGGTCATGGCGGCGATAAAGGCAGTGCGTGCCTTGGGGGCGTAGCTTTTTATGTTGCTGGTATTCATCTCGACTTTCCCTAACTCTTTTTAATCTGGCTTTGGCGCAGTTTGCAGCTTGGAGAGGACACCCCCTTTTCCAGGCTGCAAGGGGTCAGCGAATGCGAATGCGATTATCTTGCTGAATAGCGCTGTCCAGTTCGCCCTTGAGGGCCTCGATGAAACGGTCGATATCGTTCTGGCTTTCCAGATATAAGCCGTTGCCCAGCTTGTTGAACACACTGGTCGCCACAACTTCCACCACAGGCTTTGGCGGAGCTACAGGCTTGGATGTTGGCACCAAAGCAGGCGCCCGGTCTTCTTTGGCGCCGTTTGCCGAATTGGCTGCCTGCGCAGCCTTGGCATGCTCCTGCTGAATTTTCTGCTGACGTTCGGCTTCAGCCTGGATAGCACGCTCTAACTCAAACACACCATCGTGTAGGCGCTCGTCGGCAGTCTGGGTTTGCAACATGTAGATGTTGGCGATGCTAGTTTCGGTCTCCAGATCCGCTTTGACGAGCTGTATCGGACGCAGTAGGCGGTTACTCAGCTCGGCGGTTTCGATACCACTCTTGGCAATCTCGGTCTGCAATTGGGTGATTTTCTCGTCGACACGGGCCAGGGCATGTTGACGCTTTTCAGCTAGGGTGGCGGCGTTTATGGCTTCTACCGTGTCAACCAGAGTGGCGACTTGGTGCAACTGACCGTAGGGCGTGGTGTTTTGCTCAATAGCTTTCAGCTCGGCCAGTGCTTTGCGTGCTTTCTCGTCTTTATCCAGCGCTGGTTTGTTCTTGTCGAAACGACGTAAGGCCTGCTGCAGTTGCTGCCAGGTATGCACCTGGTTGGTGAAGAACTCGTGTAGGTCACGGTAGTCCTCTTCCAGATCCAGGAAGTCATCCTTGTTGTCGACCACGGCCTTGAAAAAGTCAACGCTGTCGGTGTTGCTCAGCAAGCGCTGCAGGCTGAGCAGGGCCTGTTCTATGGCATCTTTGCCAGGGAAGCGTCCGGCGCTAACCGTTGCTTTGTATTTTTCAAGGTTGCTGCGCCAGCTGTCGAACTGCACGCAGTAATACTCGAATAACTCCTTCTCGCCTGCAGGGCCGAGGGCATTGAACAGCTCCTGGGTAAGGTTGCGTGCTTGCTTGAGCAGTCCTTCCTCGGTCTGGCGCTTCATCTGCACCGAAACTTCACGACGCTTACGGCTGTTGGTAAGGTACTCGAATGCGTCTGGCAGCGGCATGCTGGGGCCGGCGGCGTGGAACGAAATACGGCTGGAAGCGGCCAGGCGACCGAGAACAAGCAGAATCTCTCCGTCCGGCCAACCATAGGGGCGCTTACTGAAGCGTTCGATGATGTCTGCGACCAGCAAGCGCTCGTTACCGGAGGCGCGCAGCGAGATGAACTGTTCAACTTCCTTGATGGCCTGCGGATTGCCTTCGTCACCATCGAGGGTCAGACCTAGTTGGCCGATGTCGCTGGTATGCAGAATGGCGTGGAGTTCACGCTCGGGCTCCTGCTGTAGCACTCGCAGGTAGCCCAGTTTGGTGAAGGTGTTTTCAAGGAGGTACTGGCACGCCTCGTCGAACTTGCTGACGATATTGTTGCTTTTGAGCTTCAGGTGCTGCCCCTGCGCATAGACCTCTGCGCGTTCAGCCAGCTCTTCCAGCAGCAAGCGCAGGCGCTTTTTACGCTCCTGGTTCTCACGGCCGCGTTCGGCGAGGATCTTGCTCAGCTCAGGCTGGCTGCCGTCGTCATTGAGGCGTATGAACTTGTTGGTCTTCAGCCAGGTGCGGAGCTCGGTGAAGAAGTCCTTGCTGTCAGGCAGTTTGAGAAGTGCCATACCGGCAGGAGCTTCGTTGCTTTTATTGATACAGCCAGCTTCGCCATAGAGCGCGTAGTCGAGATCCAGTGGCGAGATCACTTCGACACGAAGGTCGTGCTCGTAACGGCCTTCCAGGCTGTGGCCGTCGAGGTAGCGACCAATGCTGTAGTCGGTCTTGTTGACGATGTAGCGGAACTTGTTCTTGTCCTTTAGCAGGTCTTTGTAGATCAGATCCGACAGTGCTTTGTTTTCTTCTGAACCGGCGATCTCTGTGGCCTTGATCTTGCGGGTGATGTCGCGTTCCTCGTTTGTGAGGAAGACAAATTCGTCACCGTTGCGGGTGATCAGGCTTTCCTTTTCAAGGCGCTGGAGGGTTTCTTCAATGCGGCGACGTAGCGCTAGTTTGTCTTCGTCGACCTGTTCAATGGACAGGGTGACGAGGTTGTCGAGGGTGCCCTTGATCAAGTCGACATAGCGGATCATGAACAGGGTGCGCAGGATCTGTACGTCGAAGGCGTCGAGGACGCTGCTTTCGCCCGCCTGGTCGATGGTGCGCTTGACTGCTGTATCGAGGAAGCCTTCGACGGCGCGGTAGAAGCTGTACATGGGAATCAGCGCGCCGAGCGGTTTCTCCGCAATGGCCATGGCTGCCATTTGGAAGGCATCGAGCATGGAACGCTCGCCATAGGCCAGGTGCGCCCCGGTGGCACCGACCTTGCGGATTTCCTCGAAGACCTTTTGCACCAGTTGGAAGTGGTACGGCGCAAACGGGTAGTTGTTGATGAAGCTTTCCGGTCCATCGAAGTTCTTCAGGGTCGGACCGGAACGGTCAAAGGTGATCTGATTGCGCAGGATGTCGCCTTTCTGTTCCCAGAGGGCGCGCAGCTCGGCTTCAGCTTCCGGTGTTTTGCGTAGCAGGCGCTTCTGGATGACTTCGTCAGTGTTGGAGCTGGACAGCGAAAGTCGGGTTTTGAAGCGCCCGGCAATTTTCGAGAAATCGTTGGCCTTGGAGGCGGACAGCTCACCCAGTACGGCATCCATATCGGCCTGAGAGGTGACAATGATCCAGGCTCGGCCTTTGCAGATGGTGCCGAGGTTTTCGGTGATGGTCTGCAGGGTGAGCATTAGTTTGGTGTCGCTGCCGATGAACTGGCCGACTTCGTCCACCAGGAACAACACACGGTGTTTGGCTGGCTGGGTGTCGAGGTATTCGCGCACCCAGTTGCAGAAGTTTTCGACCGAGACGCTGAACGTTTGTTCTGAGTCTTCGAACCATTTGTGCGCGGCCTCAGCAGATAGATCGAGGGCTGCGGCTACCGCTTGCTCAATGTCATCCTGGTAGAACTGATAGCCATCACGCTCCTCGGTCCAGTCCATCCCGGTGGAATCATTAAAGGCTTGCTTGAATCGCTCATAGACGCCGCGCTGGGCCAGATGACGCTCCATGTGGGCGATGTGGGGATGGTCGCCACTGAAACCTTGATGCTCGTTGAACACCCGTAGGAAGACATTGAGGATCGGGTTGCCAGCATCGTTGGAGCTGGCTTTGCTGTCGATGTTAAACAAGATGACATCGGCACTGTTGGCAACGGCCTTGTCGATGTCGGCACGGATGGTGGCATCACGCAGTTTGCTCGCATCAAAGAAGGACACAGCCTGGCGAGCGTTGCCCTGGTCGTCGCGCGCTTCGATGTTGGCCAGTAGGTATGACAAGGTCTTGAGGAAGTGCGACTTACCCGAGCCAAAGAAACCGCTGATCCATACGCCCACGCGGTTGGCGATGGAGGGATCGTTCAAGTCAGTACCGTAGGACTCGAAGAAGCTGCGGAAGTGTTTTTCCAGCTCGTTGGTGACAACGTACTCATCCAGCTCCTGGTGCACGGTTGCGTCGTCGGACTGATCCGCCTTAACCACGCCGTTGATCGGGCGATCGAGTTCCTTGAAGAAAATATCTTTAATGCTCACGGCAATCGTCCTTATTGATCAGGGAACCAGCTTGAAGGCGCGGTAGTAGTTGTTGCTGGGAATGCGGTCGAACAAGGCGAGTGACTGCCCTGAGTAATGGCCGGGGTAAAAAAGAACCAGAGGCTTGTGGCCAAGCAGCGCGTGTAGCTTGTTGAGAAGGTTGTGGGCGCGAAGAACCGGCCAAACTGAGCCCACACCACTGATTAGCACCACGTCGTGTTGATCGGCGTCGCTGTGTTCCATTAGGAAGGGCGCGAATTTGTCCATATGCAGCGGTCCGGACAGCGCCTTGAGCAACGCGAGGTCACCTTTGGTTTGCTGCATCTGAATGGCTTTTTCAGTGAAGCTGCGTTGATCCAGATATTCGCGCATAGCCTGCAGCAAATTGATATGAGCCACTTTGAGCTGGCTATGCTTCTTGGCGAGGAACCCCTGCAGAAAACTGAGGTATTCGCGCACCTGCAGCTCGTCCTCGGGGGCGTAGTCGAAGATCCAGAAACCGAGCTCATTGCCCAATCCTTGGCTCCTCAAGAACTCTTCGGTGAGGATCTTGTCTGGGATCTGGTTTAGCCGATCCTGCAGTTGCTGATTCATGCGAACACTCCTTATTCCACGCCTACTGTCCGGTGGCATTGGATACTTCCAAACAGGCTTTTATGCGATAGCGGTAGCTGTCATCCAGCAATACGCGGACCTCTGACCGAATTATCAGGTTTTGTAGTTTCATGTTGCGGGTGCTTTTCAACAGGCCGACCTCGGCCAGCATGCGATAGACAACCTGCGCCATCTTCTTACGACTGGACTCCGTCCAGGTGGTGATGGTCGAATCTCGATGGCTGCGTTCCTCCAGAAACTCATTCCAGTGGTAGGGTTCGAGCACGTCGGCGCGGGTGACGAAAGCGTCCTTGAGGACGGTCTCGATGAATTCGACGAGGAGCAGGTTGCGCTCCATGGCCGAGCAGAACACCACTTGGGTAGCGAGTTCATCATCTCCATCTCGAATTGCCCGCCAGAAAGGGGCATCCAGTCGCTCCAGACGCTTGCGGATGGCTTGAGCCACACGCTTGGCCGAAGCTGGTGCGCGTTTCTGCAGTCGGTTCTGTTTCTGTATGACCTCATGCCATTGTTCAGGGCTGGCGTCCTGCAGCAGCAGGTCTGCAACGATGCGTGATTCACGCACCTGCAACGAGCCGCCGATTAAGTCAGAGTCGTAATGGAAGCTATGCATGCCTATTCCCCATCACTGCTAAAAAGGAAGGGAGTTAGCTTGGCGCGATCAGCTGGAAGCAATTGCAATGGATGCTCGCGTACTCGCTCGGCTTCTTCTGCGGTGATGGCCGCCTGATAGCGTTGAAGGGTGTAGTGGGCAAGTGCTGTGCGAACAGTCAGCTGTAGGCGTCCTTCCGGCATGCCGAAGTCGCGTTCAACTAAAGACTTTTGGGCATCACTGAGTAGCTCATTAGGGATCAGTGTCAGGTTGACTTGGTCGTGCCAGCTACTGTCTGTACTTGATAATGGGGCGTGAGCGTCGCACGATTTTGGCGTGCGACAGATACGTGAGAGCAAAAAGTCGCGGAAGGCTTGGCGCTTATGGCACCAAGCGCGAACGTGCCAGCGAAAACCGGTATAAACGAGCGTGTGAGGTGATATCACGCGCTCATGAATTTGCGGGTTGGACATGGAGGCGTAGAGCACTTTCAGGCTGCCGGCATTGCGGCAGGCTCTGATCAACTCGCGAACCACTTCAGGGCGGGCTGCACGGTCTGGAAGTTGGACAGTAGTGACGCTGGGGTGAGCTTCCAAAACCTCAGACACGGGCTGATCAGATTGCTCGCCGATTAGTGCCATGTACTCATTGATGTGTCCAGCGCTCAGTACAGGCTGAAAACCAGCCGTCGGCACATAGCCTTTAACTGCAGGGCTGTGGATTAGCGAGCCTGGATTGAATTCGCTGTTATAGCGATTGATGTCGGAAGAAGCTTGCTGGCGGCTGATGCCAAACCATGCCATCAACTGAGTGGTGATCAGGCGACCCTCCCAATAGCTGATTAGCTCTATCGCGCGTAGCCTGAGGAGGGCTTCGTGTTTGGGGAGGGGCATTGGCATTCCTGAATGTGAGCTGGTCCGGATAATGCCTGATACGAGGCGCCAGTGTAAATTTATTTACTGTAAAGTTTTTTGCGTTTTGAATGATTTTGCGTGAATCGCTGATAGCGTCGGCGCCCGGTGCGTGAAAAATAACGTCGATCGATTTTTAACGATCGCAATTCGTAAGTCCTATTTACAAGTTCACTTGGTCGGGCCGCATTGCCAGCAGCTTGAACAGGAAAAAATAAAGCGCACAACACTCATTGATGCTGCCGTGGTGCGGATGCTGTCGAAGCCTGTAGTGCGGAAGACGGAGCTGCCCAGAGGGGTCATCGTCGCCGATCAACACATTCGGTCCGCGGGCTTGCAGGCATTGCCTTCGGCCAGCGAAGGGTAGGGGAGTGACTTGATGCCATCCTCGCACTAGTGTTTGCAGGTTTCGCTACTGCCCACGTAGCGCGGTCGTGCCGTTGCATGGTCGGACAGGCTGTACTCGGCACAGAAGCACAGATCCGGCCTCGCCCATCTGTGGATCAGCTATACAGCCATGGCTCCAGTTCAGTTAGATTTTTCACGATGATCTGCTGGGCTTCAGGTCGGGGCTCCATTTTTGTAGGGTCGATCTGATAACGCTGCAATACATACTTCACCAGCGCCCTGCGAGTAGGGATCAACAGTTGGCCGTTCAGCATGCCGAAATCGGCTTCAATGATCGCCTTCTGTGTCGGAGTCAGTCGCGAGTCGGGCTCGATGACCACTGTTACTTCGGTATTCCAGTCTTCGTCTTCAGTAATGACATTTTCGGACTTGCCGAGCAGCTCGGGCTCACCGCGCAGCCGACTGAGCACAAAGTCGCGATACTGGCCGTTTTTCTCGCAATAGGCGCGTACGTGCCACCGCATCCCGGTATAGACCAAGGTGTGTGGCGCGATGAGCCGGCCTTCCGGAGCGGGATTGTTCAGTGATACGTAGTCAATGTCCAGGCGCAGGTGTTCGCGGCATGCCTTGAGCAGCGGTCGAAGAATCTTCGCCTTGATTGAGCGGTCCGGCACCTCCAACACCTTGGTGTGGGCGTAGGCCAGCGCCAGGCCTTCGATGTGCGGAGCTCGCTCGTTGTTCTGATAAAGCAGGTGCAGATAGGCACTGGCGCTGTCGTCGATGAACAGCGGTTTGAACTGCGTGCTCGGGACGTAGCCCTTGAGCTGCTTGTCATATGTCAAGTTTCGGGGCGCATGTTCGATGATGTAGGTATTGATGTCTTTTGACGCCTGCTGGCGGCTGATGCCGAAACTCTGGATCAAGTGTCCCGTGGTCAGCCGGCCCTCCCACCAGGCTACGGTCTCAATCAAACGATAGCGAAGTGCCAGATCCCAGCGGACGTGTTCGATGGACTGCTTGCGTTTCATAACCTCTCCATGTGTGCGAATACTTTACCTGTATAAGTCTACATTCTAGACCTGTCGTAAATCACTACATATCGTGTGATTGTCTTGAAGGCAAATCGAACTCACGGAGGAAGTGGGCATGAGTATGTCGGAAGCGGTTTCGATGGGTGCATTGGTTATGATGGGGGCAATCCTACTGGTGCTTTTGCTGCAATACCTGAGGTTGCGTGAACTCTGGCGAATGGCGGTTGCCTGCCGAAAGGACGTGCGCTGGGCGCGGATTTGGGAAGTGGAGAACCGGGAACTGCGCTCGGCGCTACGAGCGGAGAAAGCGCACATCGAGCAGTTGCAAAGAAAGCTGGTGATTTTGCAGGAATTGATTCCGGCAGAGGGGTGAGGTAAAGGGCATGAACAGACTTGAACGGATCAAAGGCTGCCTGCTAGGTGGTGCCGTCGGCGATGCGCTAGGCGCCCCAGTGGAGTTTCTCGAATGGTCTGCAATCGAAGCTAAGTTCGGTTCACAAGGAATCATCGATTTTGCCCCGGCTTACGGCATCACCGGAGCCATCACCGACGACACACAGATGATGCTTTTCACTGCAGAAGGCTTGCTTCGGGCGTATGTGCGCGGCAGTTCCCGAGGAGCTTGCCACGTCCCCAGCATTATTCATCATGCGTTGATGCGCTGGTTGATGACACAGGATTACCCGGCAGCGATGCCTGTCAGTCGGGACGGGTGGTTGGTCGAGCAACTTGCGCTCTGGTCTCGCCGCGCCCCAGGCACCACCTGCCTCAATGCACTCAAGGCCAGTCTGCGGCTGGGCGCAGTTGCTGAGAACAACAGTAAAGGCTGTGGCGCCGTGATGCGTGTCGCGCCCTGTGCGTTCTTTGCCAATGCCTTTGACTACGCTGCTCAGTCAGGGCGCCTGACCCACGGGCACCCTACGGGCTACCTGGCGGCCGGACTGTTTGCCGATATTCTCCAGCGCATTGTCGATCGGCAAGACAGCCTTGAGCACGCAGTCACTCAAAGCTTGGCCAATTACGGGCAAAAGCCCGGTATGGAAGAAACACGTAGTCTCATCGAACGCGTGCTTTTTTTCTTTTACGAGGGCTACAAGCCCACCCCGCAACGCATCGGCGAACTCGGTTGCGGTTGGGTCGCCGAAGAGGCGTTGGCTATTGGGCTGTGGTGCGCTCTGGCAGCGCGCTCGTTCGAGGAGGGCGTGATCACAGCGGTGAATCACGGTGGCGATAGCGACAGCACCGGGCTGATCGCCGGGCACCTGTTGGGTGTTCAGTATGGTGCTGCTGCGATTCCTGCTCGGTGGTGCGAAAAATTGGAGTTGCGCGAGGTGATCGTTCAGATTGCCGAGGATATTGAGCGCGTTCCGCGTGAGTACTGTGGGTATGGCGGAGAGTTTGATCAGCAGATTGAGCGGGTATATCCCGGTAATTGAGGGGGTTGATGTGAGGACTACCCGGTTACACAGAAAGCCCCATCCTTAAGCGGCGACCGTCAGCGAGAGGAGGGGGGAGCCCAAAGATCTTCGATGAAGGTACGAACAACGTCCGTGCCTTCGGCTTGGGACTCAATGTGATAACTTTCCGATGCCCACCCACTTGTTCAGCTTCGCGGCGAGGCAGTTCATGTGTGAGTTATTGTCATCAACGGATTGGTAGACCCCCTACTTATGTTTTGATCGTAAGAAGGACGGCCTGCTCTTCTTGCGCCTGCAAATTCGTGCAGACCTGCAAATTCAGAGTGACATACTCGTCCCAGGTGTACTGCTGAGCGTAGCGCATGGTGTATTGCCGATCCACCCGGCAGATGTCCGGGCGCTCTGCATAAATGGTACAGCGCTTGCCAAGTGCATCGTAATGCCTGCAAGTGCCGTCGCCACGATCCAGAAATTGGGTTTCGGCAGCCAGATGAACGAGCTGGCAGCACAAGCCGCATTGGGTGCAAGGGAAGGTGGAGGGGGGCGTAGTGTGGCTATGCATATAAAAGTATCACCGCCTTGAAGCGGTGCCGGTTGCGACTGGGGCATTTGAGGAAGGCCCGCGCGGGTACGCGGGCACTGTTTTTAAGCTGAGGGAGCGTCCAGGCCCGCTTTCTGTCCGTTTGCCACGGCTGCGACGTCTTGGATGCGCTTTTCCGTTGCTAGAACCAGATTGCCATCTTGATCCAGAATCGCAGTGTCGATCATGGCCTTGAGTAACTGAGCAAACTTGACCGAGCGGAAAACGATCTCCTTGCATTCATCCGTGAAGGTCCGGTAATCCACGCCATTATTCTCGATGACTTTTTTCAGCTCGCCCACGGTGCGGCGCAGTTGCGAGCTGATCTTGGAGAACGTGGCGTTCGCCAGGGAGGTTACCTGCTCAATGGCGCGCAGCTTGCCGGTCATCAGCTCGGCTTGATCGTGAATGGTGCGGGCCTGTTCCAGGTTGCTGCGCGCATTATTCAGAGCTTCTTCGCCCTTGTTACCCAGAACATGGCCGAAGATGGCCAGCGCCGGTCCAGCGACGATGCCTCCCAGCACCATCATGCCCCCGGCCATACCGTAGCCACCGGCTGCCAACGAACCTCCGCCCAGCCAGGCCAGCGTGGCGTTGGTGGCTGCCACGCCGCCGAGCGAGGAGATGGCCGTGCCTGTGCTGGCCGTGGCCAGCAGCATGGTGCCGTTGTAGGCACCAAAGGCCAGCGCTGCACCACCGCCCATGCCTGCGCCGAGACCGAGACCCGCATCCTTGAGCGCCTGGTAGTCCTGACGAAGACCGGCAAGGGTTTTATTGGAAAAATCGCCAGCGTTCAGTTTGTCCAGCTCTGGACTCTGACTGAGTTCGATGTTTTTCAGGCGCTCGAAGGTTTCGATAAATTCGGCAACCACTCCGTTGAACGCACGCAGCTTACGCTGGCCATAATCTTCCAATATGGCGTTAGTGGCCTTGCGTTGTTCTTCGACCTTTCGGTTGGCGCTATCGACCATGGAGCGTGCATCGTTATTAATGTCTTTGGCGTTGCTGTGGTCTATCGCGCCGCTGACGCCTTTGGCCGCACCATATATACCGGCAGCGGCTGCGACAGCACCAATGATCAGAGGAATGGGCATGGTCGTTTCCTTATTCAAGAATAATCGAAATGGTTTTGCTGACTTCCTGATTCAGCGTTTCTGCACGCTCCAAGAGATCATCGAAAATGAAGTCTTCCAATTGATGGTGAAGCTGAAATTCTTTGAGGAGTGCCCATTCAACGCTGGTGATCGTGCCGTCGCGGAGGGCGACTAATAGCAGCTCGAAAAGGATGACCTTGGGCGCGGTCGGCAGCTCAAATTTCTTGTCTTTGAGTAATTCTTTCAGAACGGTCGTTGCAGCTTGCACCCGGGTTTCAGGCTTTTCCGCTTTGGAAACTGGATATTTTTTGAGGGCTTCGATGAGTTGTGCCGCCACATCATCGGACGGCTTTCCCCCAAACATGAAAGCAGCGGGGGAAGAACGTCCAAACATGCTACTGGAGGTGGAAGCACTTCCAAACATGCTAGTGGAGAGCGATGGCCGTGTGATGGACTGCTCAAGCTCAGTGATCATTTCGCGCTCTTTTTCGCCTTCTTGAATGGAAAGCGCACTGAGGTCGGTGCTGGAGGTAAATTCATCTGATGTCTTTCCATCCCACAGCAGCGGCTTGTCAGCTAGGGCCAACAGTTTTGCGAGATCAAGTAGATGTTTTTGGTCCGGTTCGGACAGAAGTTTGAGCAGCATGCAGGGTATCGTCCTTTTTCAGGTGTATCTTCAGGGCAAGTAAGGTTGGTTACAGCATCAGAGGGCTGTCGGAATTCATGAAGTCATCGAATTCCTCAATAGATTGGAATTGCAGTTCTTTTCCCAGCAAGGTGGCGTATCGATTGATAGTGGCTGCCAAGGCATCAACGCTGCCGCTACCGGCGGCATCCACAATGGCAAACAAACGTTTAGTTTCTTCCTGCAATTGAGGGATTTCACGACGCGTGAAGTCATCCAACTGCGCTTGTTCTTCGGCAATTTGGTCGCGGGCGGCGGCCTCAATGGCACGGATGCGCGCCAGTTGCTGACGGGAAAGCTCGACGCCACGGGCGGCGTCCAATGCGCTTTGGTAGAAGAGCGAAGAGAGGGTGTAGCCGATCATCCCGCCAATGGCAGCACCGACAAAGGGCACGGGAATGGCCAATTGTCCGAGTGCAGCCATCATGCTGCTGGAAAGCATGCCTGCGCCTTTCTCACCCACTTCGCTCAGTAATTGTGCCTCGCTGATCTCGCCGGTGACGTAGCGTTTCACCGAACTGCCCAGTGACAGGCAGATGTTGATCGCCAGCGCTGGAGCGTTGGTGCCGGCGAGCGTGCGCAAGGTTTGGTTGCTTGATTGTTGCATGCCACCTTTGAGCGCGGAGCCAGCGAAAGCCGTGGTGTATCCAAGGGCACCGGCTTTAACTGTGTCGAGGGCTAAATCCTGGGCAGCTTCACCCAATTGCTTTTTGTCTTGGGCGACGTTGAACGCATTGGTCAACAGCGAAATAACACCACCGATAACAGCGCCGTACTTCGCGCCCTCTATACCGGCCCGGTGGCTTGTACCGGCGATATCTTTCACCGTCTCGCGCAGCGGCTTTTCAGCGTAGTCGATGGCCTGCTTGGTAGTGATGCCAAGGTCAACGATGTCTTCTTCGGCAAGCTTGTCGAATCTGTCGGCACGGTCGCGGAATTGTTCGGCGAGCTCCGGTTTTCCCTTCTGTTCCGCCAGCAGTGCGTGTTTTCTCAAGCCTTCTGCACGCTTGTGACAGTAAGTCTTGGCGTCTTCGACCTGTTCGCTGGGTAGCTCCAGCTTTTTACCGAAGTATTTACTGTACTTGTGATCCTCATGACTAACCTGGTTGGCAACCTTGTTTCCGCTGGCCTCCAACTTGGTCTGGGCTTCGTAAATGATCTTGCCGTTTTCATCCACGCGGACCCGATCCACCGCTTCGCGGTACTTGGAATCGGTATCAATGCCGTAATGCTTCAAATCATCGCTGCGAATCGTGCGCTCAGAAGATTTGTTGATGATGGCTTCGGCGTTGTCACGACTGGTACCGGCAACTTCGCCAGCCCAGCCCGCTCGTTGTTTGACGCCGGTTTTTTCCTGGCTGATGCCTTTCAGGCCCTTGCTCAGTACTTTCCCGGCTTCATTGTCGACGCCTCTATAGGCTTTGACGAACTCGGCATTGGCACTGCCATAGCGGCTGACGGTTTCACTCGTGGAAAGTGCCGTTGCGGTGCGCCCGATATCCCGCTTGATTTCGTCTCTGCTGTCGTCTTGCACGCTCGCGGTTGAAGTAGGCGTAAAAGTGTCGTGGGACTTCATGGAGCCTCCTGGCAGGCGTGTGCATCGGTAATGGTGGCCGAGTGGTGTTGCATGGGTTGCGTATACAGCCCACTCATTTTTGTCAGCTTCTCTTTGATTACATCTACCCAACGTTTGGGCTCATGCAGGTGAACGCTCTCCCCCAACCCGAACACCCACCAAAGCGTTTCCTGATCGTCCGGCACTCGCGCGCGCAGGCGTTGCCAGTCGCTGCCTGGCAACGGCTTCAGGCTTTGCTCGGGGCTAAGCGGGGTTTCGTTCAGCAGCCAGGCGATATGCGGGGATACGTCGGCGATCAGTTCGTGGTGTTTGATCGGGCCGGGGCTGTTGAAGCCGCCGCTCTGGATGTAATGATCGATCTCGAAGTCGGGTTGTTCGCGGGTCGGCGCATCGAGGCACGCAGCCTGCTGGATGCGGTGCAGGGCGAATTGGCGAACGTCTGTGTAGCCTTCGACAGTACCTATCAGGTAGCTGACGGAGTGGCGCGAGATCATGCCAGCGGGGTGTATGCGTAGGGTCTTGTGCTCGCCTTTGCTGCGGCTGAGGTAGACGATCTCCAGTTGTCGCATTTCCAGTAGGGAAGTCGCCACCTGGGACCAGATGGCCGAGTCCACTTCGGCGGGCTGGAGCGCCTTGCCGTTGGGCAGAGTGCGTACGCGTTTGGCCCAGTGCGCCAGGTTATTATGTTCCAGCCCTTGGAGTTGCCGGTGCGCCAGGTCGAAATGGTGCGCCAGCAGGCTCAGCACACTGGGCGGCAGCAGCTTGCTCAGGTGGCTTTCGGCGAGGACGAATGCCAGTGCGGTGGGGGTGTCCAGTGCCGGAAAGTCGAATTGTGGAGTGTCCTTGGGAAAGCTCCAGAGATACGGGCGTTGGCTTTCGTCACAGAGCAGTGGAAAGTCCAGGGCGAGGCGGCCGATGAGGTCCCGTTGCAAGGTCCGACGGTCAATGTCGAAATTCTCGGCCTTGAGTCTTTGCAGCAGTTCGGTGGTGGAAATTCTCTTGGGCGCGCGCGGGATGAGGCGCAGCAGGGCCAAGTGCCTGAATAGCCTGTCTTTGGGATCTGACATGAGGGAACTGTGCTCGAATCAACCTTGATGGTTCGCTGGCGTCACATATCTGGCGAACATTCCATTAATGGCTTTTTAACACTATTTTGTTCTGCCCGCCAAGAGCGGATGGCCGAAGCTTCATGTCTGCTCAGTCCCGTTCGAAGGTCTGTTACGGAATTTTTCGCGGTCTAGTTCCCTCTTCAGTTCGTCGATCGCCTGGCTTTTCTTCATCACCACAGCACCAACAACCAATCCAATGGTAAAGCAGACCAACTCTTTCATGGGGAGCTCCTAGGGTGCTGACTTGGGGTGTTGAGAGCTATCCTCCACCAGCCATGCGACATTCTGTGTCGTTTAATGCATGGCGTTGTACCTAATCGACAGTGGCTATGTGGGGCTCCTCTTCGCTTGGTACACCTCTAGACCTCGCCATTTACTCGGCGTCATATTCGGGCAAATGCAGTGCAGTACAGCTCTACGGTCGCATAGCAGCCCCGGCTCGCCATAACGTGGCCAACCGGGGGCGTGGCAGCACTTGGTCGGAATTCCGAGTAATCCTTACTACCACTTAAATCGTGAGGACCTGGTTGGGCAGCTGTGTTCTTCCACCGAACAAGTTTTCTCTGCAAGTCGGCTACCAAGGGCTTTGTGGATGGCGGCCATGGTTTTGAATAAAGCCGAGGTTAAGTACAACCGCTGGATCACGACAAAAAATAAGTGATCGGGTACCGTGCCGATGACTGCCCAGGCATCAGCCAAGGGCAGTCTAATCGGGCGGTGTGAGCCTAGGAGTTACAGGTAACCCCGTTCCGCCAACGACACGCAGCCTTCATGGCCCACTACCACATGGTCCAATATTCGTGTGCCGACCATGTTCAGAGCGTTCTTGAGGATGTTGGTGAGCGTGCGGTCGGCTTGGCTGGGCTCCGGATCACCGGAGGGATGGTTGTGAACCATAATTACGGCCGCGGCATTATGTTCTAGAGCGATCTTGACCACTTCCCGTGGGTACACACTGGTACCGTCCAACGTGCCTCTGAACAGCTCCCTGAAGCCTATTACCCGGTGCTTGGTGTCGAGCAGTAGCAAAGCAAAGACTTCGTGCTCGTGGTACTGCAGCAGTGTTTGCAGGTGGCTGAAGACCTGCTTGGGCTCAGTCAGTGCCCGGCCTTTAGACAGGCGACTCATTGCCAGTTGTTGAGCCATCTGCAGGATGTCGGCCTCGGTGACCGGTGATTCCATGACATAGGTGCCGGTCGTTTCACCGGCTTTGAGCTTGTGATATTTCATGGGTATTCTCTTGAATTGGAGGACATTGGGTCAGGTTGGACGCGTAATCAGTGGGCGCGAGCAGAGTGGTCGCTGCCGCTTTGGAGGGATTTGGATTCCAGTTTTTGTACCAGTGAGGTTTTGGCAGGGGCCGCTGGTTTGGGGGCTGCTTCTGTCTTGCTGGTCTGATCTTCAGCTGCGGGAAAGAACTCCTCGACGATGGCCCCGGTGTCCTCATCACTGTCTTCAAAAGCTCCGTTGCTAAAGCCCTGTTGTGCCGCGTGATCCAAGGCGGTCTGATCAAAGCCTGCGGCTTGCCGGGTTTCCTCCAGTTGTTTGGCTTCCAGCAAGGCGTCTTCTAGGCTAAACCCGCTGCGCACGGTGATGTCCACGTAGAAGATCGGCGTGCCGTGGCTTTGGCGGGTGGACTTGCCGCGAAGACGCAACTCCAGCGGCAGGCAGGCGAGACGGTCTCCGGAAATGGCTTGTAGGTAATGTAGGCGTGCCGCCAGGGTACGGATGCTGTTGTAGCCCGTGGTACGAAAGACAAAGCTGCCCAACGGATCGTCATCGCCAATCACCACGTTCAGCCGGCCGTAAGGCTTGCAGGCATTGCCTTGAGCCAATGAACAACCATCCGGTGAAGGGCAGGGCAACGACTGAATGCCGTCCTTGGTCAAACGCTTGCAGGTCTCACCATTGCCTACACAGACTGGTCGTCCGGTGTTACGGTCGAACAGGCTATAGTCAGCCCGAAAGTTGAGGTCGGGCTCGTTGAACAGCAGCCGGATCGGAATGCTGCGCAGCTTGCCGTCCTGGCCATTGCGCAGTTCCTCGTTGAGTGGATGCAGTAACCAGCCGTCGCGGCTCTGTACTTGGGAGGTGAGGGTGAATTGATCGTCCTTTTCCGGCAGACGCTTGCCGTTCTTTTCGACGACCTTGCCGATGGAAATGCGGCCCAAAATCGGGGGCGTGATGGCTAAACCTTTGAGCATGGGAGTTCCCCTGTATCTGAACTAAAAACGCCACCGAGACCGCGCAAACGGCCAGGGTGGCGCTGGAGAGAAAGGGCATGGGAATAAGGGAGGAGCGAACAAACGTTCAGGCCAGCAGAAAACGCCGACTGCCGGTTTTGGTGGTCGAGTAGCGCACTTGCAGATGGGGCTTTTCTTTCAGCAGACGGGGGATATCCAGGGCCACGCTGTCTTTGGCTTTCTTCCAAGTGATGTAGCCAGTTGCGAAGATCGCCCGACTGGCATCGCCCATGGCCTGTTGCAACGTTTGCTTGAGCTGAGCTTCCTGCTTCTCCTGCAGAGCAATCGATTCTCGCACGCTCTGTAGTTCGGTAAAGGTCGTACAGAGCCTCGTGTCATGGCTGAAGTCCAGGCTTTGCCCACTGTCCTGCGGGTAAAGGCAGCGCAACGCCTGCTCCGCCGAGGCAGATCCGTCTGCCGGCGGCGGGGTATCACTGACGACGTAATCCCAGAACAACCGCTCCAGGTCGATCAGCCGAGCAATCAGTGGTTCATCGCGTTCAATGCGATGGATTTCCAGGTGCTGACCACCGAGCAGTACCGCCACATCAGCGGCCTGCTTGCCGGTGACGGCGAGCTGGTGCATGACTTGCAACTGCACATACTCGGGCACACCCTCCTTCCAGAGGCGTGCGCCGTTTATGCCGGCGGTTTTGCATTCGAGAATCTGCACTTCTGATGCGCCGATCACCTCACGGTCGATATTGGCCAGCATCCAGTTCAACTGCGGAGCCGGGTGTTGCAGCACGGCATTGATCCGTCGCACCCGGTGACCGCTACGCTTGGTGTAATGCGCAGCCACGATAGGCTCCAAAATGTTGCCCCAGTAAGCCGGGCTTTCCTCGTCTTGCGGATCGAGCTTGGGCAGTGATTCATCACGCCCGGTTTTCTCCAGCCACAGCTCCAGCTGGGACTTGTAAGGGTTCAGGCCCACGGCAGCGGCAGCATCCGAGCTGCCGATGCCTTGTTTACGCACGGCCAACCAGTCCTCACGCGGCAGTTGTTTAGTCCCCACCAGGCGTAAGGCAGGACGGGGTTTGCTGCTGGGGTGTCGCAGAGTTTGTGTGCTCATGATGTTTTCCTGTGCGGCATAAAAAACGCCCGGCCAGCACGAGGCTGGCCAGGCGTTTTAAGGAGTGAGAAGAATGAGAAGGGGGTGAGGTTGATGAAGACAGCGAAAACAGGGGCTAAGCTGCAAGTTGTAGCGCAGCCTCCAGCGCCCGTTGCTTGATCTGTGCACCTTGACCGAACCAGGCAGAGTCCATGCGGTATTCGTTACTACGAGCCCTGCGTTCGTGATCGACATACTCGGTCACAGCATTGAGCAAGCCCCACGCAGTTCCTTGGGCCGATTCCAGCGTGGCGCCGCGACCTCCGCCTTCGTACAGGCTTTGAACCTTGCGCAGTGCGCGCTCGTTCGGCAGGACTTCCGGCAGTTTGCTATTGGGGGTTACGTCACACAAAACGTTCATGAAGAAGCCCATCGCTTCATGCCACTGCACCTTGCGTTCAGCCAGTGCTCGCATGCGGTACATGAACTCGTCCCACTGGGAGACGGCGATGCCCAACTGTTTTTTCACTGCCTGCGGATCGAAGCGGGTGTTATGTGGCACCTTGATCGCCTTGGTCGTACCGTCCAGGGCAATGGTCAACGTGTTGTTGCAGACCACGCGCACGGTGGTCGGGGTGGCGGTAGTGGCCAATGTGCCGTCACAGGACGTGGCCAGCAGCAGGTAGCCATTCACCTGGTCGCTGCCCTTCAGCGCCATGCCTTGTCCTGTACGGGCCAGCGCCCAGAACTTGCGACCGCCTTTGAGCACTCCAGCGGTTTCCAGTTCGTAGCCCGAGACTTCGGTGAGATCGCGATAGAACTCCAAGACCTCACGCGGCTGCACGACCTGGTAGCGCTGAGAAACCACCGACAGTGGGGCCTTGGTGTCGGAGCGATACAGCACCTTCTGTTCAGGGAAAGTGTGAATTGAGCCCAAAGTACCGATGCTGTCGGACTTGAAGTGCACCGGGCTGTCCTGAATCCGCCAGTCCATGCCCGCTTCGTGCTGCCAGACTTCGAGCGGTTGTTTGGGGGAGAGGCGACTGCCCAGACCATGCCAGGGTGTGGCGCCAACGTAAGCCATTTGTTCAACGAGATGAGCCATGGGAATGATTCCTTGCGAATGAAGGGAAAAGCGCGTCGTTTCATTAACCAACGACGCCTGTTCACAACGACTTAACGGTTGACGCTGAAGCTGTAGCCACACGCCAGGCACTGATAGTTGAGAAGGATTTTTTCATCGATCTGCTCGCCCAGCGTGGCCCCGGCAATGCCACCTGCGACCCCACCGAACAGACCACCCAAAATCGCCCCGGCGATGCTGCCGATAGCGATTCCCACCGGCCCGCCGACTACTCCCAGCACCGCGCCGGCTTCTGCGCCTGAAAGGGCGCCGGCGGCACCGCTGGCCACACCGCCTGCCGCACCAATTAATCCACCCGTTTGTTTACCGATATTTTTCGTGACGACGCGTCCAGAGTTACAGCTTGGGCACGGGTTATACATACGCAGATCCTCTCCAGTGATGAGCGTGCTGAGCCAAAAGTGAGCACGCCAAATCCCCGACAGCAGTCGATACCGTGGGGCGTTCACGTAGGTGATATAGATCTGAAATATTTTCGGATGTGATTTCGATCGGTAACAGCTGGTGCTTGCGGTAACTGAACTCGGGTTGACTTGCCGATCTCAAGACCTATAATTACCAAATGGTAATTAATGGTGGTTGTAGATGCTCCGACAATCTGCGGCAAAAAGTGGGGATGCGACGTGCAGATCTCGTCGCAGAATAAAAAGTAGATGGGCGTTAATAGTGGGTTGGCCGCTTGTTACAACCAGAGTGCGAATGTCAAGGCGCTTCGCTATGGCATCGTCCGTGCTGTTCGCTTCTGCGGTGGCAGTCTGGTACCCGATTCCGTACAGGGACAGTGTGACTACTGATGATGCCTACGTCCGGGCCGATCTGACCCCGCTAGTATCACACGTTGAAGGATATCTCGTGGATGTGCCGATCCGCGACAATCAGAGAGTGCGTTCTGGCGATTTGTTGGCATTAGTGCAGGATGCTGATTATCGAGAAAAGGTCGCCGAAGCTCAGGCTAAGTCTGATTTAGCCGCTGCCGCGCTGGTCGAATCTCTCAGCCAAAAGCAATATCAACAGATTCAAGTAGAAGCGGCTGCGGCATCCTTACGGGCTTTACACGCTGAGTTGGATCGCGCAGTTGCTGATCACAGTCGCTATCATGCTTTACTGCCAAGTGGATCTGTGTCTCGCCAGCAGGTTGATGGTATTGATGCAGACGTTAAGCGTTTGAGCGCTAATCTTGCCCAGAGGCGCGCCGAGTGGATGGCGGCGCAACAGCGGGAGAAAATGAGCAATGCGAGTATAAACAAGGCGAGAGCCAATCTTCAGGCTGCACAGTCGAGTCTGAATCTGCGCAATATAGATCTTGGCTGGACACGTATCACGTCTCCGGTTGATGGCGTCATTGGCGAGCGTCATGTGCGTCCTGGTATGTATGTGCGCACCGGAACGCTGATCGCCGATGTAGTTCCGCTGCCACATGTTTGGGTGGTCGCAAATTTTAGGGAAAGCGAGATAACGCATATACGCCCAGGACAGCGCGTTACTATTTTGGTTGACAGTCTGCCTGGCCGAGCATTCGAAGGTAAGGTTGACAGTCTTCAGCCTGCCAGCGGGGCGCAGTTTGCTTTGCTTCCAGCCGACAATGCGACAGGTAATTTCACTAAGGTAGTTCAGCGTTTTCCGGTGAAGATCACACTTGACCCGAGTCAGGATTCGCAGTCCTCTCTGCTCCCGGGTATGTCCGTTACTACGACCATTCACACATCAACCGGACTGAGTTCAGGAAATTTTATTGATTGGTTAACCGGCTGGCTGCGAGGGCGGGTGTGAGTGACTCTTTAGGCCTTGCCGTATCAGAAGTGAATAGTCGGCTGAAGTCGCGACTTTTTCCCGGATCTTTGATTCGATGGGATCGTCGGCGTTTTTCGGCCTGCGTGGCCGCTATTGCTGCAGCCTGGATGACCGTGCTCGGTGCCCGATACGTTGTGCTGGGATTTGCCGATGTACGGGGTGGTTTAGGCCTGGGGGTTGACGAAGGTACTTTGCTTTCTTCAGCTTATGCCGCTGGAGATGTAGTCGGCGTGGTGATTGGCTGCTGGTTGGCAACTGCGTTATCACTTCGACGGGTGTTGTTAGGGGCAACGTTGCTCTTTATGGCTACCTCGGTATTAATGGCGTTCAGCCCTCCTTATGCTGCTCAGATCATCGTTCGCTTTGCACAGGGTATGGCCGGCGGGGTCCTATTACCGATGGCGATAGTTGCGCTATTGCGAACTCTACCGGCTAGGCATCGTGCTCTTGCTTTGGCACTGTATATCTCCGCCTCGACTCTGGCCCCGCAGTTGGCCGCTGCAATCACAGGCTGGCTGCTCGACCACTGGGGATGGCGCGCACTGTTTCTCGCAAACCTTCTGCCTGGCATATTCGCATTGATCGCGGGTTTCTATGGTCTGCCGCGCGAAAGACTGCGTTTGCGGCCTTTGCTTCATATGGATCGGTTTGGAATGCTCCTGTTCGTTGGCGGGCTTGGCATGCTCGCCTGTGCTTTCGATCAGGGTAATCGGCTTGATTGGTTACAGGCAACCCCAATTAGAGTGTTGCTATTCGCCGGTACGGTTGCCATATGCGGATTTATATATCACGTGGTCAGAGTGAGGCATGATCGCCTGCTTAATGTAGAACTGCTGTCGAGACGCAATATAGTACTGGGCATTTTGGGAATTTTGCCTTTCAGTGTCGCTGTGACAGGTTGCAGCTATGTGATTCCCCAATTCCTTATACAGATACACAGCTATCATCCGCGCGAATTGGGAGCGGTGCTGTGGGATGCAGGCTGGCCGCAATTGATTAGTTTTGCGGGCGCGGTAGTGTGCTTGGATAGGAAATGGTTGGGAGGTCCCCGTCGTTTACTTGTATTGGGGGGCGTATTGGTCGCCACGGGTGCTCTGCATGACAGCTTGAACATCGACGGCTCATGGGAGGGCGATGAGTTGCGCATTGGGCAGATATTGCAGGGCTTAGGGCTGCCCCTGATCTTGTTGCCACTACTGTATTTGTATGTTGGTGATCTTTTGCCGCGCGAGGGATTGCATGCTGCTATGGCATTCAATGTTATGCGCAGTATCTGCGGTACGGCGGGTTTGGCTTGGGTTAGCACTTTGGATCGAGTACGTGAGCAAACCCGATCTAATGTACTTATGGATCATGTGAGCACATCCTCGGCCGCTGTTTCAGCGAGGCTGGATGCCCTTATCTCGGCAGTCAGTATGCGGTCCAGCGGCAGTGATCAGGCGACGGAACAGGCATTGCATCTACTAGCTAGTAATGTGCGGCTTCAATCTCAGATTTTGGCGCATGCCGATACCTTGGCAGCGATCGCTGTGGTTACATTAATAGGTGCAGTGTTGGCGGCATTTATGATGCCCTACGGATCGGGACATCCCAGTTCTAATGTCCGCCACGCTTGAGTACCGTGCTTATTAGCACTCTCGCCAGAGTGTATGATATTTAATGGTATCCATACTCAAAGGACTTCATTGATGTTGAGTCTGAATAATGCCCTTTAGTCTATTGCGGCGGCGCAATTTAAGACTGAGCGAATCAATCAGCCGATGAGGATTGCGGTGGAGGACGCTGGAGAGGATTTAATCGCGCATATCCGGATTGGTGAGTTCGGTATTAGCCCTTTAGATATGGCTCGATATATTCAGTCAGGCGGACCACTCTTCGCTATAAATAGTTCGAACGGGGAGGGGGGGCAGTTGCGATATATTCTTGGCGAATACAGTTGCTTCGCGACGGTACTGTTATAGGAGCCGTCGGAGTGATTGGCGGTGCGCGTGAGCGGGACGATTTAATCGTGTGAGCTGGCGTCGCAACTTTTAGTTAGCTCCGTCGCGCGTCAATGCCTGCATGGCAGCAGGTGCTCCATGCAGGAAGCGAATGATAGATATTTCGATAAAACGATCCAGATCTTCCGGAACTGTCATGTCATATACCCAGCGACGTTGGGCAAGATAAAATAATTCACCGTGTAATCCCCATGCAACTTCAAGCTCAGCCGACGATAAGGTCTCACCGGGTGGCTTTTCGCAGGAAAGCTCACGTAATTCCATCGCCACTGGTTCGATCACTTTGGTCTGGATTAGGGAAAGATAACGTTGACTGATGCCGACGCCCTTGAGTCCTGCAAAAATAAAAATCCTAACCCAGTCATATCGAAAGATCGCAGGCAAATATGCCTTGTAAAAGTCGATTAATCGCGCTTCCAAGGTCTTTCCAGGCTGCTTTAGCATTGCCTCCCATTCAGGTTGCCAGCGGCTAAGGTAGACCTCTTGGTACACTCTATCTATCAACGCCTCTTTCGTTGCGAAATAACGAAACAGGTTCTGGTGTGTGATTCCAAGGCGTTCGGCTAACTCGCGTAGGGTACCTTCGAATCCGACCTCGGCGAAAAAGCGTACCGCCTCTTCAATAATCTCCCTCTCACGCTCTTGGGGGGGCATGCGTTTGCGTTTGTTTGGCGTTGGCCTCGAGGAGTCGTCGATCGTCTCGGCGGGGGCACATTTGCGTTTCGATTGTGGTGATCTGATCATGCTTTCAGCATAACGATAGACAATCGCTTGGTAAACAAGGTGGGACGCTTTGCAGTGAAATGTCGCACCACGCTCGCTAATTACTGATTGGTAAATAACTATTGATCGGTTGATTTTTTGCCCTATAATTACCATCCGGTAATTATTCATGTTGCGGACAAACTGAAGCGCATTTCAAATCAATTAGGAGGATTTCTGTAATGGCTAAAGCCCCCGAAACTGTATCAGTCAACGATCAGCGTTTCCTTGCTGGCCAGGCGGCGTTTGAGGAGATCACTGGGCTGCGTTCTAGTGAATTCTTGGACGGGCTAAAGGACCTTGCTCCTGCTATAGGCCGATTTGTTATGGAGTGGGAATTTGCCGATGTCTATGGGCAGAGTTCGTTAGATCTGCGTACCAGAGAACTCATTATGGTAGCTGGATGTGTTGCGCTAGGAGCAACTGCTGCTCCCATTCTGAAACTGCGAATTGGCTCAGCCTTGCGTGCCGGTGTTTCGCGTCAGGAAATTATTGACACAATTATCCAAATAGGTATAGCTGCCGGAGTTCCTGCTGCACTAGCGGCGATTCAGTCTGCTGGAGAAGTATTTGCAGTGCTCGATGCTTAAAGTGTTATCTGTTGCTTTTTTAGTAGGGAGCTCGAGAATAAAACAAGGCTCTGCGATGTTTGGAAGGCCCGGCTAGGGGTGGTCTGAGGTAGTCATATTTTTTTGTAAAATTCGGCTGCCTTCAATTTTGAAAGTGCCGATTTGATCCAAAACGCTCAGATCACTCACTCATTCCTATCTTTATTAGCCGCCGTGAGAACCTCGCGGTGGCTATTCCCTATATTACAGGCACACCTCTCCTGTATCGCTCGCTAAATGTCGGAATGCCATCCACAGATTCGACATTGCAAATCGCGTCGCCAGATGTGCCGTGTCCTTTGCCAGGCTAGGGAAGCGTGTTTTCACAAAACTGAACTGGCTATTGATCATTGGAAAGGGTGTTAGAACTTATTCAAAATTACTTTACCGCTCGCTTCTGTAGGCTCGTTATATACGTCGCTCTGAATCGCATGCCTACCTGCAGTGGGTGTCGATGCGACTTCAATCGGGATACTACTGCCAAGCTTATCCACTGCCACTGGGACACAAAAACATAAATTTTTCTTGGGTCATTTTTCAATAAGCTCCAACATGTAAGCCTGTGCTTGCTATTGTGTAGCTGCGAAGCGACGCCCGGTCTGGCTCTGACGTAACAGCCGTATTCATCGTTAGCTGAGTAAATTTTTAAGCCTGGTTACTGACAAGCTTTTAAGCAGGTTGATCATCACTCCAGTGTTCCGTCACTTGAAGGATGTCAGCTTTGGTGGTCTTAGCTTCATGATGGTGAGAGCCATGGCAGTTTGAGAGTCTGCCACAGCTATTTGTTAAAAAGCTAAACTCACTTCGCGTCTATATCCAGCGCTAGCTTGTAACTTTTCTGGTTTTCAAGGTTTTTAATGTAGGTTTCAATATGTGGAAATTCGCTCTTGGATTTGAGCAGGTTGAGCGCGCCTTTCACCACAAATCCCAGCATGAAGTCTGCTCCTGTGAGTCTCTCCTCGATTAAAAACTTTTTGTTATTCAAGTGGTTGTTTAGATAGGAAAAAACTTTATTGAATTCAGCTTCGGCGTAGTTGTTAAGGAATTTTAGTTCGGTTCCAGATTGTGTTTCAAACTCATTAAATATTTTCAGTAAGAACGGAAGCATTGCCGAGCTTTCTGAGAAATGGATCCATTGTAAGTAGTCAAGGTATTCTGCAGAGCTTTCTGTTGGTGCTAAATGAGGTGCGAATTTTTTTATCAGGATTTCTGCGATCGCGCCTGACTCCGCAATTATTTTTCCATCAAGCTCGATAACTGGAGATTTGCCTAGGGGGTGAATGCCCCTCAGTGTCTCGGGGGCTAGATGTGTTTTTTTATCACGCTGATACCGAATAATTTCATATGGTTGGCCTATTTCTTCCAGCAGCCACAGAATACGAAACGACCTTGAGTCATTGAGGTGGTGAAGTTTTATCATCATTTTTACGCCTTCTGAGTGATCTCGGTAAGGGAAATGTGCATTGTCTGAGGCTATCGATAGTTAATTTGCGGACTCGCAACGAGTAGGCAAGAAATTGTATCTGTCAATATGCGACCAGTCTACTATTCTGGTGGGCTGAATGCTCCGATAGCACTTACGGTCCGCTCCGAGTCCTTTGAGATCTGCATCTCGATGCTTGTCTTCTAGCGAGAGAGGAGTGCGCCCACAGAAATCCAAGGAGCTTTGGGAGGCTTAGGATTGGTTCTTTGCGTGTACTGCGGCGCTATGAGGATGCCGAGCGTGGGTTGGTGTTTAGACCTGCGGCGGCCATCAACAATTGCTACAATCTCTGGAGCAAAAATCTCACATAGACGACTGGTCTATTTTATGGTAGCTTGCACTGATGAAACCACGTTACGATGATACGCGCCAACATTTGCTCGATACGGGTCACCGAATGATGGTGGTTAAGGGGTTCACGGGTGTTGGGCTTAACGAGATTCTGCAAGCCGCAAGTGTGCCAAAAGGTTCGTTCTATCATTACTTCAAATCCAAGGAGCAGTACGGGCAGTGCTTGCTCGAGGATTACTTTCGCAATTATCTGGCGAACATGGATGAACGATTTGCCGCTACCGGCAATACAGCCCGTGAGCGGCTTATGGGATATTGGCAGAAATGGCTTGAAAGCTATTGTAAGCCCTGCGATGAGCAAAAGTGTCTTGTAGTTAAACTGAGCGCTGAGGTTGCAGATCTTTCGGAGGTTATGCGCCTCACTCTCCGTGACGGAACAGATCAGATAATTGAACGTATTTCTGGCTGTCTTGAGCAGGGTCAACTAGACGGTTCTTTGCCGCAAGGTGATGCTTACCGAACGGCCTTGGCGCTATACCAGCTTTGGCTTGGTGCAAGCCTGCTGAGCAAGCTGCACCGTAACAGTCGGTCGCTAGAAAATGCCATGGCTACTACTCTGATGATGCTGGTCCCTGAGGAGGCGTGATTACGAGATCGCCCACCCTCCCGCCTCGGTAGGGTGGCTTTTTTATGTGAAAAATAGCAGACTGGTCTAATTTTTCCGTTGATGCGGTTGTTTTTCCCCGCCATCCAAGGAGTGTGAAGATGTCTCAATCAAAGCAAATCAATCGAAGCGTTGTTCTGGCATCGCGTCCACATGGTGCGCCTGTCGAAGCGAATTTTCTTATTGAACAAGGTCCAATTCCTGAACCCGCAGAGGGGCAGGTACTTCTGCGTACTATCTATCTATCGCTAGACCCTTACATGCGTGGTCGCATGAGTGATGCGCCGTCCTATGCCCCTCCTGTCGAAGTGGGCGGAGTAATGGTGGGGGGCACTGTATGTCGTGTGGTTGCCTCAAAGCATCATGCCTATAAAGTGAATGACTGGGTGCTGTCTTTTAGTGGTTGGCAGGACTATGCGCTGTCTGATGGCAGCGACCTGACCCCTTTGGGCGATTCGCCAGCGCAGCCGTCTTATGCATTGGGCATATTTGGAATGCCAGGCTTCACCGCATACATGGGCTTACTGGATATTGGTCGGCCGCAGGCGGGTGAAACGCTGGTGGTGGCGGCTGCTACCGGGCCGGTCGGTGCGACTGTCGGGCAAATCGGCAAGATCAAGGGCTGTCACGTGGTCGGTGTGGCCGGAGGGGCGGAAAAGTGCCGGCATGCTGTCGAGGTGCTAGGTTTCGACGCCTGCCTCGATCATCGAGCGCCGGACTTCGCCGAACAACTGGCCAAGGCCTGCCCGTCGGGTATCGACATTTACTTCGAGAATGTCGGTGGAAAAGTCTTCGATGCTGTGCTGCCGCTGCTCAATGCCAAGGCCCGAGTGCCGGTCTGCGGAATTATTGCGCACTACAACGATACCGCTTTACCCGACGGGCCAGATCGCTCGCCTGCCTTGATGGGGGCTATTCTGCGTAAGCGTATTAAAGTCCAAGGCTTCATTATTTTTGATGATTACGCGCACCGCTACGACGAATTCTTTAACGATATGTCAAGCTGGTTTGCGCAGGGCCGGATTAAGTATCGTGAAGAATTGGTGAGTGGTCTAGAGGAGGCGCCTAAGGCCTTTATCGGCCTGCTAGAGGGGCGTAATTTTGGCAAGCTAGTGGTTCGGGTAAGTGAAGACTGATTGCCTGTTGTTGGAATGACAGTGTTTTTTGCTCTGCCAGCTCAAGCTCCTTGCTGGTAGGGCTTTTTTATTTAAAAAGATCCAGGCCACTAAGTACAAGTAATGCCTGTGGGGGGATTATGCACGCACGCAGTAAGCGCTCGCATCAAATAAACGCCGCGTTCTGGCGTGTACTGGTTGGCTGCTTGGGGCTTTACCCAACGCTTTTGTTGGTGCTGAGTATATTAGCCCCGCTGACCCGTGATTTGAGTTTCCCAGTAATGGTATTGGTGGAGGTGCTGGTATTGGTACCAATCACCCAGCTTGTCTCCTTTCCGCTGGCCGGGTGGTTGGTTGCCCGTTTAAGGCGGATTAATTCGTGAACGTATGAGGCTGTTTTGGCCTGCTTCCCATACCGCACCCACATGATTAAAGCGATAACTAAGGTTGTCGGCATTAAAAATACTAGTCTGAGGAATGAAGATGCAAACGCTAATCATCAATGGACAGTCGCACCAAGTCGACGTGCCGCAGGATATGCCTCTGCTTTGGGTCTTACGCGATGTGCTTGGCCTCACCGGGACAAAATACGGCTGTGGTATTGCTCAGTGTGGCGTTTGCACCGTGCATCTTGATGGTCAGCCGATACGTTCGTGCGTGACCCCTGTTGCTGCTTTGACGGGCCGCTCAATCACCACCATTGAAGCCATCGGTGAGACTGCTGTCGGTCAAGCCGTTCAACAGGCTTGGCTGGCGCATGAGGTGGTGCAATGCGGTTACTGTCAGTCAGGGCAGATCATGGCGGCCACTGCTCTGCTGCAGAGCCAGCCCGCGCCAGACGATCAGGCGATTGATGCTGCAATGGCAGGCAATCTTTGTCGCTGCGCCACCTACACCCGTATTCGCACAGCCATCCACAGTGTTGGCCGTGTAGAGGAGGCGTGAGATGAAGAAGACAATCGAAATGAATGTTGATATGTCCCGTCGCCGTCTCTTGCAAGGCAGCGGTATCGCGGTCGGCGGCTTGGTGTTGAGTACCTGGCTACCGCCGTTGGTGTCCAAAAGCGCTGCCTCCGAGGCTGCTGCCTTAGGCCGGCTGGGTGATCGCTCCGCTGAGGGGTTCGGGGCCTTTGTGCGGGTGGGCCCAGATGGCGTGGTCACGGTGATCTCGCCGAAGATTGAAATGGGTCAGGGCGCGCAAACTGGTATTGCAATGATGGTGGCGGAGGAGCTTGAGGTCGATTTGGATAAGGTAGTAATCCAGGAGGCCCCACCGAACTCCGCACTGTATACCGATACCCTGCTTCAGTTTCAGGCCACTGGTGGCTCGACCTCTACCCGTTACACCTGGGAGCCGCTGCGTCGGGCGGGCGCTACAGCGCGCATTCTGTTGATTCAGGCGGCAGCGCTGCAATGGCGCGTCGCGCCGAGCCTGTGTCATGCGCAGAATGGCCAGGTGTTTGGCCCCAAAGGCCTGCAGGCTGACTACGGCGATTTGGTCGAGGCCGCTGCGACGCTGCCGTTGCCCGACGCGGTGCCGCTGAAAACCCCCGAGCAGTTCAAGCTGTTGGGCACTCCCGCGCAACGCCTGGACACGCCCGCGAAGGTCAACGGCAAGGCGCGCTTTACCATTGACCTGCAAATCCCTGGGATGCTGGTGGCCTCCAGCATCACCTGTCCGGTGTATGGCGGACGGCTGCGTTCGGTTGATGAAACTGAGGCGCGACGGGTGTTAGGGGTGCGCGACATCGTGCGTTTGGACAATGCCGTGGCCGTTACCGCAAGTAACTTTTGGGCCTGCCAGCAGGCCATCAAAGCGTTAAAGATCGAGTGGGAACTTGGGTCGAACGCTACTATCGGATCAAAGCAACTGGACCAGGAGCTGCTAGCCGCAAGTAGCCGTGATGGCGTGGTCGCTAAGCGCACAGGCGATATTGAGCAAGCCAAACAGGGGTCTTCCAGCCAGTTCGAGGCCGTTTACGAGCAAGCGCTGTTGTCGCATTCGCCGCTTGAGCCCATGAGCTGCGTGGCCCATGTGCGTAAAGATGCGTGCGAGCTATGGGTGGGCACCCAAGTGCCGGTCTTCGCCCAACAGACGGCCGCCCAAGTCACCGGGCTGCCCTTGGAAAAAATCCAGGTGCACAATCAATTGATCGGTGGGGCATTTGGCCGGCGTCTGGAGTTCGACTTCATCACCCAAGCAGTGGCCATCGCGCGTCAGGTCGATTACCCGATCAAGCTGGTCTGGAGCCGTGAGGAGGACATGACCCACGACCTCTATCGGCCGCTCTATGCCGATCGTATGCAAGCCGCCCTCGATAAGCAGGGGCGTCCGCTGGGCTGGGAACACCGTATCGCTGGTGCCTCGATTCTCGCCCGCTATGCCGGCAGCTTGCCTCCCAGCGGCGTGGATGCCGATGCCGTTGAAGTCGCGGTGGAACCCATCTACCGCCTGCCGCATTTGCAGGTTCGCTATATCCGCCAGGAGCCGAGTGTCGTGCCCGTGTCCTGGTGGCGAGGCGTCGGCCCTCTGCGGGGGACCTATGCCCTTGAGTGTTTTATTGATGAGCTGGCGCACAATGCCAAGGCCGACCCGGTGGTCTACCGTTTGGAGCTGTTGGCGGACCAGCCACGTGCCCAGGCGGTGCTGCGCTTACTTGCTGAGAAGAGTGACTGGTACCAGTCTTTACCTGCTGGGCAGGGTCGGGGTGTGGCAGTAAGTTCGGTGTTTGGCAGCTATGTAGCAACTCTCGTTGAGCTTGAGATGCAGGGTGAATTTGGCTTGCGCATTAAACGCTTGATCAGTGTTGTGGACTGCGGCTTCGCGACTAACCCGACGTCGGTCTTGGCGCAGGTTGAAGGTGGGACATTATTCGGTCTGTCTGCTTCGTTGTTCAACGAAATTCTTATCGAGAACGGTCAGGTTCAGCAGACCAACTTCCACAACTATCGGCAGCTGCGCATAAGTGAGGCGCCAGCAGTTGAGGTGCACCTGCTGCCTAGCCTGGAAGCACCGGGCGGAGTCGGGGAAGCCGGTACTGCGCTGATCGGTCCAGCTTTGGTTAACGCTCTCTACGCTGCTTCCGGTACGCGCATTCGTCGGTTACCACTTAGCCGTGCTGGCTACTATCCGGTTTGAGGAGTTACTCATGAATTTGATAACAAGTTGGCTATTGCTCGCTAGCGGATTCCTGGTGGCGCAGTTTGCGTATGCGCAGGAGGACTTACTTGCCAGGGGCGAGTATCTTGCGCGCGCTGCAAATTGCGTGGCTTGCCATACCGTGCCCGGTGGTAAACCCTTCACCGGTGGTGTCGAATTTAAGCTGCCATTCGGCTCGCTTTTTTCGCCCAATATCACTCCAGATAAGCAAACTGGCATCGGAGCCTGGACTGATGATGAGTTCGTTAGCGCGCTGCGAACCGGCGTGGGGCGCGATGGCAAACACTACTATCCAGCATTCCCTTATACGTCCTACAGCAAGATGTCGCGTGACGACATCCTGGCCATCAAAAGCTATCTCGATAGCCTGGAGCCAATCGAGCAGGTGGCTCAAGAGAACCAGCTGAACTTCCCGTTCAATCAGCGTTGGGGGATGTTTTTCTGGAATATGCTGTTCCTGGACGACAAGCAATTTGAAACCGAGGCCCAGCACTCTACCGAGTGGAATCGAGGCAAATACCTAGTGGAAGGTCCTGGCCACTGTGGTGAGTGCCATTCGCCTCGGAACCTGTTCCAAGCTGTCAGCAAAGACCGTTCGCTTGCCGGTAACCTGATACAGGGTTGGAACGCTTACAACATCAGCTCTGACCCGATACATGGCGTCGGTGCCTGGCCCACGGACGTGCTGGCGCGTTACTTGAAGGACGGCGCGGCGCCAGGATTCGGGTTGTCCACCGGGCCGATGGCGGAGGTGGTGGAGCACAGTCTGAGCCATCTGACCGACGCCGATCGTCACGCGATCGCCGTTTATCTCAAGGACTCACCGGCGCGCAGCGAAGGTGTGGCTCGTCCGCAGCAGGCTAAGCTTGCACCGCAGGGGGGCGACAATGCCCTTGGCAATAAACTGTTCGCCGAAGCCTGTTCTAGTTGTCACCGCTGGGACGGGACCGGAAACCAGAGTCAGACTGCCATGCTACGGGGTCTAAAGACGGTCAACGATCCTGCCGCCAGTAATTTGCTGGGCATCCTGCTAAATGGGCATGGTTCGACCGACACCCGGGTAGATCGACGCATGCCGTCGTTCGGGACCATTTACTCCGACCAGGAATTGGCTGCGCTGAGCAGCTTCGTACTGAAGCGCTTTGGCGAGACTGGTGCGCAGGTATCGGAGCAAGCTGTGGCTAAGCGCCGTACCGAGTCCCTTCATTGAGCCGAGGTGCCTCATGTCTTGTCTGATTCCACTGCTGGATGTACTCCTGGCGGAGCGCAATGCTGGCCGAGAAGCGGTGCTTGCGACCGTGGTAAAAGTCGACGGCTCTGCGTATCGGCGACCAGGAGCGCGGATGCTAGTCTCGCGCTTCGGCAGGCCCGAGGGGACCATCAGTGGTGGCTGCCTGGAGGCGGAAGTCGCCAGAAAAGCCTGGTGGTTAACTGAAGCTGGGCCTGCACTGCGTAGCTACAGCACCTCCGAGGCGGATGAGGGCAGTGAGGAAGCGCTTAGTTTCGGGCTGGGCTGCAACGGTAAGGTTCACGTATTGTTCGAGCGGCTGCCTGCCAGTGGTCCTTGCGCGTTGATTACTGCGTTGCTTGGCGTTCGCGACACCCAGCAACCGGCGGCCATCGCCACGGTGATCGCCAGCTCGGCTGATGGTTCACACCGGTTAGGTGATCGCCTGTTATTAGTGTCAGGACAAAGCGCCGAGGGCGAGTTGCTGCAGTCGGCGCTGGCTGAGCAGATCAGGATTGATCTCCAACAGACCTTGGTGCGTGGAAAGTCATCCCGATATCTTTACCCGAATGGCACCGGCAAGATTGAAGTGCTTATGGAGTACCTGCCGCCCGTGCGGCGTTTGGTAGTGTTTGGTGCGGGCCATGATGCCCAGCCGCTGGTGCGCATGGCCAAGCTCTTGGGCTGGCATGTGACAATCATCGATGGGCGGTCACACTTTGCCCGAGCAGAGCGTTTTCCCGACGCTGACCAGGTGCTGGTTGGCGATGTTGAGCAACCTTTCGCCTACCGTGAACTTGTACGCGGCGCAGCGGTGGCGGTGATGACTCACAGCTTGGTGCAAGACGCGCACTGGCTGCAGGGAGTGTTGCACAGTGAGCCCTGTTATGTAGGGCAGTTGGGCCCGCGTGAGCGCACCGAGCGCCTGCTGGCCGGTATCCACGAGCAGCAGGGCGAGTTGCCAGGGCTGGCGTGTTTGCATTATCCGATTGGCCTGGACCTGGGCGGCGACACTCCGGAAAGCGTGGCTATGGCGATGCTGGCGGAAATTCAGGCGGTGCTCAATGGTCGCAATGGTGGCAGCCTGCGTTTCAGGTCCGCGAGTATCCATGATAGCGACCCAGTGCTGATCGCTAGCGAGACCGAAACCGAAATCGCTTTTGCTGCAGAGGCTTATCGGCGGTTCGCCGTGCAGCCTTGACGACTGATCAACCGAGGAACCTATCAGCGTGAATCAAACCATACGCGTTGTAGCGATACTGACCGCCAAAGGCGGCAAAGAGCAGCAGGTCGAGCAGATTCTGCGAGCTTGCGTGCAGCCCTCGCGGGCCGAAGACGGTTGCCTGTCTTACGTCCTGAGTCGGTGCATTGAACAGGTCGGACGGTTTGTCTTCGTCGAGCGCTGGGCAAGCCATGAGGCGATAGCGCTTCATCGGCAGATGCCCCATTACACGACCATGGCCAATGCCCTTGGCGAGCTGCTGAGCGATCGTCAGGTTTATGTGCTGGAGGCGTTGGCTGAGGATGGCGAGTCAGCCACTGGCTTCGACACGGACATGGCAGGGTGATCGTCGATCGACAGGGTCGGCGTTTCCGCAAACTTCGCCTGAGCCTCACGGCTGCCTGCAATTACGCCTGCACCTACTGTGTGGCCGATGGCCGCCGCTTGGTGGCCGCGCGTGATGAGCTGGCGGCCGCGTCGATGCTGCGCGCCGTCGAACTGCTCAGGGATGTCGCCGGTATCGACGCGCTGCGCATTACCGGCGGTGAGCCGCTGCTGAGTGATCGGCTGGAGCCTTTTCTGCAGGGCATCGGTGCGCTAGCGTTGCAGGACATCAGCCTGACCACTAATGGACAATTGCTGGCCGGCAAGTTGCCGTTATTGCGCAGCGCGGGCATCCAGCGGGTCAATGTGTCCCTCGACACACTTGACCCGCGCGCCTTCCGCAAGATCGCAAAGGGCGGCGATCTGCAGACTGTGCTTAACGGCATTGAGCTGGCGCGTCGATCTGGTATGAGCATCAAAATCAATATGGTGCCGATGCGTGGCAGCAACCTCGACCAGGTCATGCCCATGTTGGCGTTCTGCCTGGAGCAGGGCTACGAATTGCGCTTTATCGAGCTGATGCGCATGGGCCATCTGGCCCAGCATGCAGAGGCTTTTCGTACCCAGTTCGTCGGCCAGCGCGAGCTGCTGGAGCTTATCGGCGAGTGTTATGTCTTCACACAAACCGAGGCAGCGCTAGATGCCACTGCGCTGCGTTATAGCGTGGGCGAGCGCGGGGCGTTCGGTATTATTGCCAACGAAAGCGCGCCCTTTTGCCGGAGCTGCAGTCGTCTGCGGTTGTCGTCTACGGGCTGGTTATACGGATGCCTATCATCCAATCGCGGACATTTTATGGGCGCGCTGTTGGATCTGCCGACTGAGCAGGCGCAGCCGCAACTGAAAGGGTTGCTCAGTCGTGCGCTGCAGGACAAACAAGACGCCACTTTTACCGGCAGTGCCCTGATTATGAAATCGGTGGGTGGCTAAGGTCGGCCGGCTTGTCGACGTCCAGCAGGATGCCCCTATCAGCAAGCGTCACTTCTATCACCTGTTGCGCATGGGTGGCGATTAAAGCCTTGGCCCCATTCTCCCCTTGCAGTTGCATCAGCTCCGGCCAAAAGCGCCGGCCGAACAGCACGGGGTGTCCGCGCTGGCCATCGCAGTAAGCGACAACAATATGTTCAGCGTGCGCATGCGCGCGCAACTGCAACAGCGTTGCGAGAGTAATCCACGGCATATCCCCGAGCAGCACCGCCACCGCAGTGGCCTGCGTATTTGCCAGGCTCTGGATGCCGGCGGCCAGGCTTGAGCCCATGCCCTGTTTGGCGTGGGCCGCACGTACCAGATGAATGCCATGCGGAATAGCCAAGGCCTCTGCATCATCCTCAGCCTTTAATACGACTCGAACATCGCTGAAGGCTTCTTTCGCGCGCAACAACGTCGCGCGCAAAAGGCTGTTGCCGTCTGCCAGCTGGGCAAGGCGTTTGTCGCTGCCGAAGCGTTGCCCGGAGCCGGCGGCGAGAACTAGGCCGACATACTCAGGCTTGCGGTGCGGTTCTGTCATGTTGAAAAAATCCTATGCTGCCCCCTGAAGAAGAAGGTCGGCCGTAAAAGACCACTAGGAGGCTTCGCGCTTCTCTCTGGAATGTGCAGTATTTTGCGTATACCGCTCCGGTTTCAGAGTGATTAAGTGACAGTTTGGCGAAACCAAAGTGCGTTTCCACTGGGTAGTGAAGAACGCCGCGCCACAGGTCAAGTTGTTCGATCTGTCGAACCTGCACATGTCCTGGCTGGCCGGTATTTGCTGATCACCCCAGGCGAGATGGGGGCGTAATGCAGAGTATGCCCGCTACCAAATGCTCGCTGCGGCTAAAAACTCATAAATGAACGGGTTAGTTGATCGTTACTTGGTCAGATTGCTGTTTTTGAAATCGGCAAGCACTGAAATCAGCCAGAAATACAAGGTTTCTTCAGCCTTAGATTTTTTCTTGCAGCGCTTTGAAAAAGGCATCGATATTTTCGTCGTGGCGTTTGTAGTAGGTCCAGGGGCCGATCCGCTGCGATGTCACCAATTGCGCGCGCTGCAGAGCTGCGAGATAAAGCGATGTGGTGGACTGCGAGAGGCCCGTGCGCTCTTGGATGATACTGACGCACACGCCTACCGTTTCTGGGTCGACCTCCTGCTCTGGAAAGATTGTCCTGGGATCCTTGAGCCAATTGAGGATGGCAAGGCGCATCGGGTTTGCCAATGCTTTCAGTGCTTCGTTGACGTCAATGGTCATGGAATGTTGATACCTGTTTTTTGCGATATTTAGATATCTTCCGGGTTTGCGCAGAAAAATGGAAGGTATTGACGTGACCTCTGCGCCCGCCGTCTGTTGCAAGGACTGGCCGCTCCTGGCTGAAGTATTGTTGCTCTGTCAGGCAGCACTATCAGAAGCCTGGACGCCGAATTGCGGGACGATATGCTTGCCAAGTTCCTCGATAACCTCTGCTGCGGGGCGTTTACCATACTTGAGGTTCAGGATGACGTGATCTACACCGATTTCCTGAAGTGTATCCAGCAAGGCCCGAAGGTGGTTACGTCCTAGGCTCTGTACGTAAAGTATTGTCGCAAGCACCGCATAGCGCAGGCCAATGAGACCATCGCCGCAAAACTTGTTGCGAGCTTGTCGAAGCGCGTCACGATGCGACGGTTCTCCTTCAGCCAGCCA